>NZ_JBNQTI010000039.1:0-55462 GCF_050325825.1 Kitasatospora sp. LaBMicrA B282 | reverse complement strand
CGCCGCCCCCGCCACCAGCGCGGCCGGCAGCGGCTCGGTGCGCCCGCTCGGCGCCGGGGCCGGCTTGCCCTCGGCCGCCGCCCGCGCCGCCGCCGCCATCTCGGCCGCATCGCCGAACCGCTCCTCGGGCAGCTTGGCCAGCGCCTTCGCCAGCAGTGCGCGCACCGGCTCGGCGAACCGTTCCGGCAGCTCGGGCGCCGGCTCCCGGACGTGCTTGAGCACGATCTCCAGGGCCGTCTCACCGGTGAACGGCGGCTCGCCGACCAGCATCTCGTAGCAGAGCACGCCGATCGAGTAGAGGTCGGAGGCCGGTACCGAGGCCTTGCCCTCGGCCCGCTCGGGGGCCACGTAGAGCGCGGTGCCGAGCACCGCCTGGGAGGAGGTGAGCTTGGTCCCGGCCATCGCCCGGGCGATCCCGAAGTCGGTGACCACCACCCGGCCGTCGTCGCGCAGCATCAGGTTGGAGGGCTTGATGTCGCGGTGCACGACGCCGCGCCGGTGGGCGGTGTGCAGCGCGTCCAGCGCTTGGGCCAGGATGTCGAGGCCGCGCTCGACCGGCAGCGGGCCGCTCTCGGCCAGGGCCTCGTCCAGCGGCCGGCCGGTGATCAGCTCCATCACGATGTAGGCCAGCCGGGTGTCGGGGTCCGCCTCGCCCTCGCCGTAGTCGTGCACCTCGACGATGCCGGGGTGGCTGAGCGAGGCGAGCAGCTTGGCCTCGCGGCGGAACCGCTCCATGAAGGTGCGGTCCTCCAGCAGCGCCGGCAGCAGGATCTTGACCGCCACCGCGCGCTCCAGCACCTCGTCCTCGGCGCGCCAGACCTCGCCCATCGCGCCGCCGCCGAGCCGCTCGGCCAGCGTGTAGCGGCCCCCGAGGACCGTCCCCCGTCCCCACATGCCCCGTCTCCCCTGTCAGGCGCGCCGTTGACTGAACGTCAGTCAACGAAGCCAGTCTGCCAGAGCCCTCCCCACGGTCCAAGCTGGACTATGGCCAGATGTTCTACGGTCAGGCGTTCGATGGGGGACGCGGTCCATCCGCCCGGGACCCAGGACGCGACGACGATCAGAACACCACCAGCGACCGCGCCCCCCGCCCCGCGCGCATCTGCTCGAACGCGGCCGGGATCTCCTCCAACGTGATCCGGTCGCTGACCAGCGCCTCCAGGTCCAGCCGGCCGGCCCGGACGTGCTCGGCCAGCACCGGCAGGTCCTTCGCCGGGTCGCTGTTGCCGTAGACGCACGCGGTCAGGGTGCGGGCGAAGTGGAAGAGCTCCAGGGCGGAGAAGGAGACCTGGTCGTCCTTGCCGCCGATGCCGACCACCGTGGTCCGCCCGCCGCGCCGGGTGCTGGACCAGGCGGTGCGGATGGTGCTGCCCCGCCCGACGCACTCGATCGCGTGGTCGGCGCCGTGCCCGTCGGTCAGCTTCCGCACCGTGCGGGCCACCTGGTCGTCGGCCACCACGAAGTCGGTGGCGCCGTGGCGGCGGGCCAGCTCCTCCTTCTCCGGGCTGACGTCGACCGCGATGATCTGCCCCGCCCCGGCGATCCGGGCCGCCTGGAGCACCGCGAGGCCCACCCCGCCGAGCCCGACGACCAGCACCGACTCGCCGGCCCGGACCCCGGCGGCGTGGTGCACCGCGCCGTAGCCGGTGAGCACCGCGCAGCCGAGCAGCGCGGCCGAGGTGAGCGGGATGCCGGCCGGCAGCGGCAGCAGGGCGCGCTCGGGCACCACGGTCTCCTCGGCGAAGGCGGCCACGCCCAGGCCCGGGTGCACGGCGGTGCCGTCGGCCAGCGTGCCGTAGGGCTCCAGGTAGCCGTCGGCGGCCCGCTCGCACAGCCACGGTTCGCCCAGCCCGCACAGGTGGCAGCCGCCGCAGGCCGGTGCCCAGTTGAGCACCACCTGGTCGCCGACCCGGTAGCCGGTGACGCCCTCGCCGACCGCCGTCACGGTGCCCGCGCCCTCGTGGCCGAGCACCACCGGCACCGGCGCCCGCAGGATGCCGGTGGCCAGCGACAGGTCGGAGTGGCAGACGCCGGCCGCGGCGAGCTTGACCCGGACCCGGCCGGGGCCCGGCTCGGGCAGCTCGATCTCGGTCAGCTCCAGCGGAGCGCCCACGGCGGTGAGCAGGGCGGCGCGAACCATGGCCATGCCTTTCAGTGGTCGGAGCGGCCGTTCCGCTCGGTGGTCGGAGCGGCCGTTCGGCGGGCGGAAGGGATCAGAACTGGAGCGACTTGGTCTGCAGGAACTCCTCCAGGCCGTGTCGCCCGAGCTCCCGTCCGACCCCGGAGGACTTGTAGCCGCCGAACGGCGCCAGCGGGTTGAAGGCGCCGCCGTTGATGTGCACCTGGCCGGTGTCCATCCGGCGGGCGAAGGCCACCGCGGTCGCCTCGTCGGCCGCCCAGACCCCGCCGGCCAGGCCGTACTCGGTGCCGTTGGCGATCTCCAGGGCGTGCTCCTCGTCCCGGTAGGCGAGGATCGACAGCACCGGGCCGAAGATCTCCTCCTGGGCCACCGTCATCCCGGGGGTGACGTCGGCCAGCACGGTCGGCTGCACGTAGTAGCCAATGGGCAGGTCGGCGGGGGCCTCGGCGCCGCCGGCCGCCAGCCGGGCGCCCTGGGCCAGGCCGCTCTCGATGTAGCCGCGCACCCGGTCGCGCTGCTTGGCGTTGACCACCGGGCCCATCCGGGTCCCGACCGCGCCCGGGTCGCCCGGCCGGTACTTGGCGGCGGCCTTGGCGGCCAGCTCGACGGCCTCCTCGTACTGGTCCTGGTGCACCAGCAGCCGGGACCAGGCGGTGCAGGTCTGGCCCGAGTTGGTGAAGACGTTGGCGGCGTTGACGTTCACCGCGCGGGCCAGGTCGGCGCCGGGGAGCACCACGTTGGCGCTCTTGCCGCCCAGCTCCAGGGCGACCTTCTTGATCCCGCGCCCGGCCGCCTCGCCGATCGCCCGGCCGACCGCGGTGGAGCCGGTGAAGGAGACCAGGTCGACCTCCGGGTGCGCGGCCAGCGCCGCGCCGGCCACCGCGCCGACGCCGGTGACCAGGTTGAAGACGCCCGCCGGGAAGCCGGCGGCGGCCACCAGCTCGGCGAAGAGCCGGGCCACCAGCGGGGTGTCCTCGGCGGGCTTGAGCACCACCGTGCAGCCGGCCGCCAGTGCCGGCACCACCTTGGCGACGATCTGGTGCAGCGGGTAGTTCCACGGGGTGATCGCGGCGACCACACCGGCCGGCTCGGCGAGGACGGTGGAGTTGCCGACCGTCTCCTGGAACTCGTAGCCGGCCAACAGCTCCACGTAGGAGGAGGCGACGGCGACCGGCAGCCCGGCCTGCACGGTGCGCGCGAAGCCGATCGGGCTGCCCTGCTCGGCGCTGATCAGCGCGGCGATCTCCTCCTGCCGCTCGACCAGGCCGTCGCGCAGCCGGGTCAGCGGGGCCAGCCGCTGCTCGCGGGTGGTGGTGCCCCAGCCGCGGGCGGCGGCCCGGGCGGCGGCCACCGCCGCGTCGACGTCCGCGGCGGTGCCGGCCGGCACGGTGGCGATCGGCTGCTCCGTGGCGGGGTTGAACACCGTCAGCGCTTCGCCGCCCAGGCTGGGCCGCCAGCTGCCGTCGATGTACTGGTCCGCATGCTGCTGCACGGGATGGTCCTCTCTTCGCCGAGCTACCGGGGAGTTAACTACCACTGCTAGTCAACGCCCCGGCTGCCGTCCCGCGCAAGCATGCCACCCGGCCTACATCGGGGTGACGTAGGCCCCCGAGATGCCGCCGTCCACCAGGAAGGTGTTGGCCGTCATGAACGAGGAGTCGTCGCTGGCCAGGAAGGCGACCGCGGCGGCGATCTCGCTCGGCTCGGCGAACCGGCCCAGCGGGATGTGCACCAGCCGGCGGGCGGCCCGCTCCGGGTCCTTGGCGAACAGCTCCTGCAGCAGCGGGGTGTTCACCGGCCCCGGGCAGAGCGCGTTCACCCGGATCCCCTCCCGGGCGAACTGCACGCCCAGCTCGCGCGACATCGACAGCACCCCGCCCTTGGAGGCCGAGTAGGAGATCTGCGAGGTGGCCGCGCCCATCACCGCGACGAACGAGGCGGTGTTGATGATCGAGCCCTTGCCCTGCCGCTGCATGTGCGGGATGGCGTACTTGCAGCAGAGGTACACGCTGGTCAGGTTGACGTCCTGGACCCGCTTCCAGGCCTCCAGGCCGGTGGTGAGGATCGAGTCGTCGTCCGGCGGCGAGATGCCGGCGTTGTTGAAGGCGATGTCCAGGCGGCCGTACTCGGCCACCGCCGCCTCGAACATCCCCTGCACCGCGGCCTCGTCGGTGACGTCGGCGCGCACGAAGAGCCCGCCCACCTCCGCGGCGGCCGCCTTGCCCGTGGTCTCGTCCAGGTCGACGCAGACCACCTTGGCACCCTCGCTCGCCAGCCGCCGGGCGCTGGCCAGCCCGATGCCGCTGCCGGCTCCGGTGATCACGGCCACCCGGCCGTCCAGACGGTTGGTCATCGCTACTCCTCCGTGGAGATGAAGACGTTCTTGGTGTCGGTGAAGGCGGCCAGCGCGTCCGGGCCGAGCTCGCGGCCCAGGCCCGACTGCTTGAAGCCGCCGAAGGGCGTGGTGTAGCGGACCGAGGAGTGCGAGTTGACCGACAGGTTGCCGGCCTCCACGCCGCGCGCCACCCGCAGCGCGCGGCCCACGTCCCGGGTCCAGATCGAGCCGGACAGGCCGTACTCGGTGGCGTTGGCGATCCGCACCGCGTCCGCCTCGTCGGTGAACGGGACCACGGCCAGCACCGGCCCGAACACCTCCTCGGTGAACACCCGCGAGCGCGGGTCGACCGGGGCGACCACGGTGGGCGGGAACCAGAAGCCCTTGCCGCCGGGGACCTGGCCCTGCAGGTGGATGGAGACCTCGTCGGTCAGGTACCCGGCCACCCGGGCGTGCTGCGCGGCCGAGATCAGCGGTCCCATCTCGGTGGCCTCGTCCAGCGGGTCGCCCACCTTGACCCCGAGCACCGCCGGCTCCAGCAGCGCCAGGAACTCGTCCAGCACGCTCTCCTGCACCAGCAGCCGGGACCGTGCGCAGCAGTCCTGCCCGGCGTTGTCGAAGGCCGCGTACGGCGCGGTGGCGGCGGCCTTGGCCAGGTCGGCGTCGGCGAAGACGATGTTGGCGCTCTTGCCGCCGAGTTCCAGGGTGACCGGCTTGACCTGCTCGGCGCAGCCGGCCGCGATCTCCTTGCCCACCCGGGTGGAGCCGGTGAAGACCACCTTGCGCACGTCCGGGTGGGTGACGAAGCGCCGGCCGACCACCGGACCGCGCCCGGGCAGCACCTGGAAGACGCCCTCGGGCAGCCCGGCGGCCAGCGCGAGTTCGGCCAGCCGCAGCGCGGTGAGCGGGGTCAGCTCGGCCGGCTTGAGCACCACGGTGTTGCCGGCGGCCAGCGCCGGGGCCAGCGCCCAGGCGGCGATCGGCATCGGGAAGTTCCACGGCACGATCACCCCGACCACGCCGAGCGGCTCCTGGAAGGTGACGTCGATGCCGCCGGCCACCGGGATCTGCCGGCCGAACAGGCGCTCCGGCGCGGCGGCGTAGTACTCCAGCACGTCGCGCGCGTTGCCCGCCTCCCAGCGGGCGTTGCCGATGGTGTGGCCGGCGTTGGTCACCTCCAGCTGCGCCAGGTTCTCCCGGTCGGCGTCCACCGCGGCCGCGAAGGCGCGCAGCAGCCGGGCCCGGTCGGCGGGGGCGACGGCGCGCCACCGCTCGAAGGCGGCCCGGGCCCGGGCGATCGCGGCGTCGGTGGCGGCCGGGCCGGCCAGCTCGACGGTGTCGATCACTTCCTCGGTGGCCGGGTTGACCACCTCGAAGAGGTCGCCGTCCTCCTCGATCGTCGATGGTTGGGTCACGCGGGCTTCTCCTCGAGGGCGTTGACGAAGGATCGGAAGATTCTCGGGTCGGCCGGGTCGGCTTCGGGGTGCCACTGCAGGCCGATCGCGAAGCGCGCGCCCGGCACCTCTATCGCCTCCACCATCCCGTCGCTGCTGTGCGCCACCGCGCGCAGGCCCGCGCCGAGCTCGTCCACCGCCTGGTGGTGGTAGCAGAGCACCTCGGCGCGCGGGCCGAGGATCCTGCCGACCAGGCTGTCGGTGGCGATCCGCACCTCGCGGCGGTGGAAGGTGGCCCGGGCGATCTGGTGGGTCCGGTCGCCGGTGCGGTCCGGCAGGTGCTGCACCAGGGTGCCGCCGCGCAGCACGTTGAGCACCTGCAGGCCGCGGCAGATGCCGAGCACCGGCAGGTCGCGCACCAGCGCGGCCTCGGTCAGGGCGAGCTCCCAGGCGTCGCGCTGCGGGCGCGCGGTGCCGGTGTGCGGGTCCGGCGCGGCGGCGTAGCGGGCCGGCTCGATGTCCGGTCCGCCGGCCAGCACCAGGCCGTCCAGCCGGGCCAGCAGCGCGTGCGGGTCGCCGACCGGCTGCGGCGGGAGCAGCACCGGCACCGCACCCGCGGCGCTGACCGCGGTCACGTACAACGCCGGGAGCACCGCGGCCGGTTGGTCCCAGACCCCCCAGGCGCTCTGCTCCAGATAGGTGGTGATCCCCACCACCGGCCGCCCGGTCACAGCCGCTCGAATCCGCGCCGCCGCTCCCAGTCGGTCACCGCCGCCTCGAAGGCGGCCAGTTCGACCCGGCCGGCGTGGCTGTAGTGGCGCACCACGTCCTTGCCGAAGGCGAGCGCGGCCACCTCGCTGGCCTCGAAGGCGGCTACCGCGTCGCGCAGCGTGGCGGGCACCCGGGGCGCGTCGGAGGCGTACGCGTTGCCGGTGAACTCCGGTTCCAGCGGCAGCTGTTGTTCGATGCCGTGCAGTCCGGCGGCGATCAGCGCGGCGACCGCCAGGTAGGGGTTGACGTCGCCGCCGGGCACCCGGTTCTCGAACCGCAGCGAGGCGCCGTGGCCGACCACCCGCAGCGCGCAGGTGCGGTTGTCCCGGCCCCAGGCGATCGCGGTGGGCGCGAAGCTGCCCGGCACGTAGCGCTTGTAGGAGTTGACGGTGGGGGCGAGCAGCAGCGCGAAGTCGGACAGGCAGGCGAGTTGGCCGGCCAGGAAGTGCTCCATCACCCGGGAGAAGCCGTGCGGCCCCTCCCCCGCGAAGGCCGGGGCGCCGTCGGCCTCCCGCAGACTGAGGTGGATGTGGCAGGAGTTGCCCTCGCGCTCGTCGTACTTGGCCATGAAGGTGAGGCTGACGCCCTCCTGGGCGGCGATCTCCTTGGCGCCGGTCTTGTAGACCGCGTGGTCGTCGCAGGTGCGCAGCGCGGTGGCGTACTTGAAGGCGATCTCGTGCTGGCCGAGGTTGCACTCGCCCTTGGCCGACTCCACGGTCAGCCCGGCGCCGGCCATCTGGTTGCGCAGCCGGCGCAGCAGCGGCTCGATCCGCGCGGTGCCGAGCAGCGAGTAGTCGACGTTGTACTGGTTGGCCGGGGTCAGCTTCCGGTAGTCCTGGTCCCAGGCCTGCTCGTAGCTGTCCTTGAAGACGATGAACTCCAACTCGGTGCCCACGTGGGCCTGCCAGCCGTAGCCGGCCAGCCGGTCCAGCTGCCGTTGCAGCACCTGGCGCGGCGAGACCGCCACCGGGGTGCCGTCCGCGCGGGCCACGTCGCACTGCACCATCGCGGTGCCGGGGTGCCAGGGCAGCAGGCGCAACGTGTCCAGGTCGGGCACCAGCTCGAGGTCGCCGTAGCCGTTCTCCCAGGAGGAGACCTCGTAGCCGTCCACCGTGTTCATCTCGACGTCCACGGCCAGCAGGTAGCCGCAGCCCTCGGCGTGCCGGCCGAGCACGTCGGTCAGGAAGTAGTCGGCGGCCAGCCTCTTGCCCTGCAGGCGGCCCTGCATGTCGGTCATGGCGAGCACCACGGTGTCGATGCTGCCGTCGGCGACGCCGGCCTTGAGCTGGTCGACGGTCAGCCGGGCGCTGCTGCTCATCCGTTCTCCTCCCGGGGAGTTCCGTCCTGCAGGTCGTGGATGCGCGGGCCGGTGAACCAGCGCCGCGCCGAGGCGAACCACCAGAGGGCCGCGAAGCCGAGCACCACCGCGATGGCGACGCTGGTGTAGTTGAAGTTCTGGGCGGTGATCGGGTCGAGCGTGGGGAGCATGAAGAGCACGGTGATCAGCGCGGTCCAGCCGACCGCGATGCCCCCGATCACCCGGCTGTACCGGCCCAGGTGCCAGGGGCCGCGCTGGAACGCCTCGCCCTGGCGCAGCCGCAGGTAGACCGGGATCACGTAGGCGAGGTAGAGGCCGATCACCGAGACCGAGGTGACGGCGTTGAACGCGGTGGTGTTCCACAGGGCGGGCAGGCCGAGCAGGAAGGCGCCGCCGGTGGCCAGCCAGATCGCGTTGGTGGGGGTCTGGGTGCGGGCGTCGATCCGGTGCCAGAGCCGGGAGCCGGGCAGCGCGCCGTCGCGCGAGAAGGCGTAGATCATCCGGGAGTTGGCGGTGACCGAGGCCATGCCGCAGAAGAACTGCGCGCCGATCACGATGACCAGCAGGAACTCGGCGCCGTGCCGGCCGATCGCGTCGAGGAAGATCTGTGCGGGCGGCTCGCCGGTGCTGCTGTTCACCTCGCCGTTGTAGTCCTGGATCGCGAAGGTGAGGCCGATCAGCAGGATCCAGCCGGCCACCAGCGAGACCAGGATCGAGTTGACGATCCCGCGCGGGCCGGAGCGGGCGGCGTCCCGGGTCTCCTCGGTCATGTGGGCCGAGGCGTCGTACCCGGTGAGGGTGTACTGGGCGAGCAGCAGGCCGAGCAGGGCCACGTAGAAGGAGCTGTGGAAGCCGGTCTGGTTGACGAACTTCCCGAGCACGAAGGAGACCGAGGCGTGGTGCTGCGGCAGCACCGCGAGCGCACCGACGATGATCGCCACGCCGAGCAGGTGCCACCAGACGCTGACCGTGTTGAAGAGCGCGACCAGGCGCACCCCGAAGCTGTTCAGCACCCCGTGCAGCAGCAGGATCACCGCGAAGATCTCCACGGTGTGCACGGTGCTGGCCTGGAGGCCGAAGGTGAGGTCGAGCAGGGCGTTGGTGAAGGTGGCCGCGCCGTAGTCGACGCTCGCGGTGACCGCGACCTGGCCCATGAAGTTGCACCAGCCGGTGAACCAACTCGCCGCCGGGGCGTTGCCGCGGGCGAGTTTGGCGGCCCAGTAGTAGAGGCCGCCGGCGGTCGGGTAGGCGGAGCAGATCTCGGCCATCGCCAGGCCGACGCAGAGGGTCATGGCGCCGACCAGCGGCCAGCCCCAGGTGATCAGTGCGGGGCCGCCGGTCACCATGCCGAAGCCGTAGAGGGTCAGGCAGCCGGAGAGGATCGAGACGATCGAGAAGGAGACGGCGAAGTTGGAGAAGCCGGAGAGCGAGCGGGCCAGTTCCTGGGTGTAGCCGAGTTCACGCAGCCGCCGTTCGTCGTCGGTGAGCTCGGCGGAACCCGTGGTGGAGACCCTACTGGTAACACTGCCGGAAACGGACGGCAACGCAGGCGGGGGAACCTGGTCGACCGGGTACTGCTCGGAGGACATGCGCACCCCTTGGGGGTTCGGTGGGGGATCCGAAACGTGCGCCCACAGCACTGTGGCGGTCAATGGCCCGGAAACAGACCTTTGGCGTACCGCGCATGCTTCCGCCTCCGCCCGCACCACGTCAAGAGGGGCATGCCCGCCGGCGCCAGCTCGTACCTCGGTACGATTTCCGGATGGCACGAGTAGCCGAGGGCGACCCGCGGTTCGACTGGCAGGGCGGCGCGATCTTCCGCCCCGTCCGGACCGGCAACGCTTTCGAGGAGACCGTCGAGCGGATCCTGGAGGCGGTGAAGCTCGGCGTCTTCGGGTACGGGGACCGACTGCCGGCCGAGCGCGACCTGGCCGTCCGGCTCGGGATCAGCCGCGAGACGCTGCGCGAGGCGATCCGCTCGCTGCAGGAGGCCGGCTGCGTGGAGTCGCGCCGCGGGCGCTACGGCGGCACCTTCGTCACCTACCGGCTGCCGGCCCCCGACCTCGGTGAACTGCGCCGCGCGGTCCGGGACATGGGCGCCGAGCTGGAGGACGCCCTGACCTTCCGGATGGTGCTGGAGACCGGCGCCGCCGAGCAGGCCGCCCGGCGCGAGCTGACCGAGGAGCAGCGCAGCTACCTGGAGCACCGGCTGGCCGAACTGGAGGGCGCCGACACCGAGGAGTACCGCCGGCTGGACTCGCGCTTCCACCTGGCGATCGCCGAACTGACCGGCTCCCCCTCACTGGCGGCCGGGGTGGCCGAGAGCCGGATGCGGCTCAACGACCTGCTGAACGCGATACCCGTGCTGGACCGCAACATCGAGCACGCCTCGCACCAGCACCGGGCGATGGTGGCGGCGATCCTGGCCGGCGACGTGGCGGGCGCGCGGCGCTCCACCGAGGAGCACCTGGCGGCGACGGCGGCACTGCTGCGGGCCTTCCTCCGCTGATCCGACCCGTCCGGGCCGGCCCCCGACAGCTACCGCGGGGCGGTGTTGGTGGTGTCGCTCGAGGTGTGGCCGTCGGTGTTCACGTACTCGTTGGTCAGGTCGGCTGCCAGCCCCAGCACCAGGAAGGCCACCAGCAGCACCTTGCCCCAGGTGCCCAGCACCAGCGGCCGGCTGGCCGAGGCGGGCAGCTCGCCGCCGGGCACCGGCGGCTCCTCGCCGAACAGGCCCTTGGGGTAGGCGCTGGTGACCAGCAGCGCGTAGGCGCCGAACCGCATCCGGTACCGGACGAAGGCGGCCGTCGCCTCGAAGACCGGCCGCGGCAGCCGGCCGGTGACCAGCACCCAGAGCCAGAGGAAGAAGGCGAGCACGAACCAGCCGGAGCCGAGCAGGCTGTTGATCACCGCGGCCGGGATCAGCAGGACCAGCCGGAAGAAGACCGCCGCGCGGTTCAGCCGCCCCGGCCGGAGCTCCACCTGGACCGGGTAGTCCGGCCGCGGGCGCAGCGAGAACGGCGGGTAGCGGTCGACCAGCAGCGTGGCACTGGCCATCACCCGACTGTCGTAGCCCACGTAGTGGACCAGGTAGCGGGCGATCGGGCCGGGCAGCTGCGCGGTGAAGAGCGCCGCGAACCAGCCGATCACCACCGCGACGACGGCCCCGACGGAGAGCACCCAGAGCACGATCAGCTGCGGGACCAGCAGCAGCCAGCGGAACAGCACGGTCAGCCGCCGCTGGCGGCCGGGGGCGGGCAGGTCGAGGATCGGCAGGAACTCCGGCGGGCCGGGTTCCACCGGCATCGTCCACCCGCCCGGGACCGGCGTCTGCGCCATGACCTGCTCCTTCGGCTCGCTCTTCCCTGACGACGCTCGCAGGCGCACCGCGCTCCGGCATCTCCACGGGGTCCGGACGGGGCGGGGCCAGTGCGGTGGGGCCGCGGTAGGGCCACGGCGGCGCCCGACCGGCCGTCCGACTGCCGCACCAACTGCACCCCCTGAATTGGATTCCAAAATGCCAATTGCTAGAGTCGAGCCGTGCGCCTGACCAAGGGAACCGACATCGCCCTGCGGATCGCCATGCGACTGGCGGTCCTGGAGGGCCAGAGTCCGACCACCCGGGAGGTGGCCGCAGCGGTGGACGTCCCGTACACCCACGCGGCCAAGGTGGTCAGCCGGCTGCAGCACCTCGGCGTGGTGTCGGCCCGCCGCGGTGCCGGTGGCGGGCTGTCACTCACCACCGCCGGGCGGACCGGCTCGCTCGGCCAGCTCGTCCGCGACCTGGAAGGCGCGGGTGACGTGGTCGGCTGCGAGGACGATCCGCCCTGCCCGCTGCGGGCCGCCTGCCGGCTGCGCGGCGCGCTGCGCACCGCCCAGGAGGCCTTCTTCCAGGCGCTGGATCCGCTCTCGATCCAGGACCTGGTGGCCCCGCCGACCGGTCCGGTGCTGCTCGCACTGAGCGCCCGACCGGCCGACTGAGCGGAGCCACCCCGCCCCGCCCCGCTCCGCCCCACCCCGTCCCACCCGAAGCCCGCACGACCGTGGCCGTGCGGGCTCCCCCCCGGCGCGCAAATACGAATCTGATCTACCAGTTAGGAGTCCGACATGCTCTCGTCGCAGTCGGCAGTCCTCATCCGAGCCACCCTGCCCGCGGTCGGCGGCGCGATCGGGGAGATCACCCCGCTCTTCTACCGCAGGCTCTTCGCCGCCCACCCGGAGCTGCTGCGCGACCTGTTCAACCGGGGCAACCAGGCCACCGGCACCCAGCAGCAGGCGCTGGCCGGCTCGATCGCCGCCTTCGCCACCATGCTGGTCGAGCACCCCGAGCAGCGCCCGGACGCGATGCTGAGCCGGATAGCCCACAAGCACGCCTCACTGGGCATCCGGCGCGAGCAGTACCCGATCGTGCAGGAGCACCTGTTCGCCGCGATCGTCGAGGTGCTCGGCGCGGCGGTCACCCCCGAGGTGGCGGCGGCCTGGGACGAGGTCTACTGGCTGATGGCCAATGCACTCATCGCCCTCGAGGACCGGCTGCGCACGCAGGCGGAGGCGACGGCCGGCCCTGCGACGGGCGCGCAGGCGGCGGCCGGGCACTGGCGCAGCTGGCGGGTGATCGGGCGGCAGCAGGAGACGGCCGAGGTGGTCAGCTTCCTGGTCCGCCCGGTGGACGGCGGCCCGCTGCCCACGGTGCGGCCCGGCCAGTACGTCTCGGTGCAGGTCGAACTCCCGGACGGCGCCCGGCAGATCCGCCAGTACAGCCTCTCCGGACAGAGCGACGAGGCGCTCCGCTTCACCGTCAAGCGCGAGGCCGGCACGCCGGGCCCGGCGGGCGAGGTCTCCGCGTTCCTGCACCGGCACGCGCAGGTGGACAGCGAGCTGCGGCTGAGCCCGCCGTTCGGCGACGTGCACCTGGACGAGGCCGGCGAGGGCCCGGTGCTGCTGGTCTCGGCCGGGATCGGCTGCACCCCGATGATCGGCATGCTCGGTCACCTGGCCGCCACCGGGTCGACCCGCAAGGTGATCACCGCGCACGCCGACCGGACCGAGCAGAGCCACGCCTTCCGGAGCGAACTGGCCCAGCTGACCGAGAAGTTGGCCGCTGCCGAGGCGCACGTCTGGTACGAGCAGCCGGCCGATCCCGACTGGCCCGCCGAGCGCACCGGACTGATCGACCTCACCGCCCTGGAGCTGCCCGCCGGCACCACCGCCTACCTCTGCGGCCCGCTGCCCTTCCTCCGCGCCGCCCGCAGCCAGCTGCTGACCGCCGGCCTGCCGGCCTCGGCGATCCACTACGAGGTCTTCGGCCCCGACCTCTGGCTCGCCACCACGGTCTGAGCAGGGCCCGCCCCCGGGGGATCACCCCTGGGGATCAGCCGGGGCTCAGGGCCTCGCGGATCCGGCGGGACGGGCTGAAGGAGTACAGCTCCAGGATGTCCGGCGGGTCCACCAGGCCCGGGCCGCCGGCCGCGACCCAGGCGGTGATGTCGCGGGCCGCGTCCGCGTCGTTGACGAAGCCCAGCCAGACCGGCCGGCCGCCGGCCCGCCGGCCCTGCGGGGAGGGCTGGACCACGATCACGTTAGCCCGGTCGCAGGCGTCCAGGCAGTCGACCGGGCGCACCTCGGCGACGCCGGCCAGGCCGGCCCGCAGGTCGACGAGCTGGGCGGCGTGGTCGATGCCCGAGACCTTCGGGGTGCCGCAGCAGCAGCCCCGACAGACGCTCACCGTGCAGCGGCCCTCCCGCCGTTCGTCCGCCCGCCCGTCCTGCTTCGCCCCGCCACGCCCCTTGGTCACCGGGGCACCGTACCCCACCCGCGCCGGACCTGGTGACATGAACAGCTATTCATGCAGGCAGCCGTCCGACCAGTGATCAGTATGATGGTCCGCATGGGTCATGGAGGAGCCGCCGCAGCGGCCGCCGAGCGCACCACCCCGCGCGTCCGGCTGGACGCGGCCAACGCCGCCAAGGTGGCCGCCACCCTGCAGGCCCTGGCCACCCCGTCCCGGCTGCTGATCCTGGCCCGGCTGCGCGAAGGGCCGTGCCCGGCCACCGAGTTGGCAAAGGCGGTGGGGCTGGAGCAGTCCGCCTGCTCGCACCAGCTGCGCCTGCTGCGCAACCTCGGCCTGGTGGTCGGCGAGCGCAACGGCCGCTCGATCGTCTACGCGCTGCACGACGACCACGTCGCCGCCCTGCTCGACCAGGCCGTCTACCACGTCGAGCACCTGCGGCTCGGAATCACCGATGCGGAACGCGGTGAGCCGACGGGCTGAGGCCGGCGCACACCGCTCGCCACTCGGTGCCGGTCAGGGTCGACGACGCCAGCGACTGCGGCGCACCCGGCTCCAGAACCACCCCGCCGGCGGCCGGTCCGAACGCCACGGCTCCGGCTGCGGCGGCTCGCGCCGCCAGCGCGCGGCCAGCATCCGGGCCCGCCCCGAGGGCTCGACCACCGGCGCGGCCCGGACGAAGGCCTCGTCCAGCACCACCTGGTCCCAGTCGCCGCCCGACCCGCCGCCCGCCGCCGCGCCGAACCCGTCGGACGGCGCGTTCGCGCTGCTCATCGACCCACCACCCGTCCTGCCGACCGTCCCGTGCACCACCGCCGCCCCACCGGCCGCGGCTGCCCGGTACAACGCACACCGACGCGCCACCGTGCCCGGGCCGCTGGACGAACCCCAGCCCGCCCTGGATGATCAACCGATGATCATCCCCGAGCATGTCGTCGAAGCCCAGCTCACCGCCTACAACGGCCACGACCTCGAAGCCTTCGCGGCGACCTACGCACCCGACGTCCGCATCAACCGCCGGGACGGCAGCCACCTGGCCGGACGCGAGGCGCTGCGGGCGGCGTACGCCGACATGTTCGCGAAGGGCCGCTGCCGGGCCGAGATCGTCGGCCGGCTCACCGAGGGCGACTGGGTGGTGGACCACGAGATCGCCCACGGCATCGCGGACGACCCCGTCCGGGTCCTGGTCGCCTACCGGGTCCGCGACGGCCTGATCGACCGGGTCGACTTCCTGGGCTGACCGTCCGCGGGGGTGACCGAACTCCCCCAGCCGGCCGCCGCCGAACGGGCTCGCCAGCCGGCCGCCGGCCCGACCGGAGCGGTCAGGCCGCCGCCTTGAGCACCAGGCGCAGGCGCTCCAGCACGGCGACCCAGCGGGCCTGTTCGCCCGAGTCCGCCCAGAGCTCGGCCAGTTCGCTCTCCGCGCCGGCCACCCGGTCCAGCACGTCCAGCGCGAGGCCGGCGTACTCGGGACCGAGGAGCGGGATCGCGGATCGCGGCGCGTAGGCCGGATCGATCGGCTCGCCGCCCGGGCACTGCGCGGCGACCAGCGCGGCGGCGGCCACCGCCTGCGCACCGTCCTCGCCGTCCAGGTAGCCCCCGGCCAGGGCCCGGTCCAGTGCGGCCCGCAGCAGGGCGGGGCGCTGGTCGGGCGCGACCTCGTCCAACTGGCAGGAGAAGTCGGCGGCGGTGTCGTTGTCGAAGGGTCCGGCATCCCAGGTGCCCATGACGGCTCTCCTCGTCCGATCAAATGTTCGATTCGGATCCAGCCTTGCACCGATCACTGACAATCGCACGTTTGATCGAACGAGACGCCTGTCACCTGGGCGGGCAGACCGTCACGACGAGAGGCGGGTCGCGATCCGGACGAGGTCGGCGACGGCCCTGGAGCGGCTCTGCGGCGGCCAGGCGATCACGGTGGTGACCTTCGGCGCGTCCAGCACCGGCACGGCGGCGAGGTCGTCGTGCAGCTGGGAGCGGCACGACTCCGGCGCGACCGAGCAGGCCCGGCCGAGCGCGACGAGCTGCAACAACTGCGCGTGGTCGCGGACCCGGGGGCCGGGGCCGGGCGGGTAGCTGCCGTCGGGCCTGGGCCAACGGGGCAGGGGCAGCCCCGGGAGCCCGGCGAGGTCGGCCATCCGCACCTGGGCCCGGGCGGTCAGCGGATGCCCGGCCGGCAGGACCACCACCTGACCCTCGGTGCCGAGCTCCTCCACGTGGAGCCCGGCCGTCGAGTCGAACGGCCGGTGCAGCAGCGCCACGTCGGCCTGGCCCTGGCGCAGGAACCGCTCCTGCTCGCCCGGGCCGCACAGGATGACCTCCACGGGCACCGCGCCGGGTTCGGCGGCGTACGCGTCGAGCAGGTTCGCCAGCAGTTCACGGGACGTGCTGGCCTTGGTGACCAGGACCAGGCCGGGGCCGTCGGTCGTGGCGAGGGCCGCACGCCGGGTCCGGCGTTCGGCGGCCTCGACCGCTTCCAGGGCCGCCCGGCCCTCGACCAGCAGCACCGCGCCGGCCTCGGTCAGCGTGACGGTGCGGCTGGTCCGATCCAGAAGCGGTACCCCGAGCCGCCGTTCGAGCTGCTGGATCGCCCGTGACAGGGGCGGCTGGGCGATCCCGAGGCGCTGCGCGGCGCGCCCGAAGTGCAGTTCCTCGGCGACAGCGACGAAGTACCGCAGTTCCCGCGTCTCCATGCGGCCACGCTATCCCGGATCAATACCCGGACGGTATCGATGGCCACCCGATCGGTCTTGGACGACGACCCGGGGCCGGGAGCAGCATGATCCCCATGAGCGAACGAACGATCGCGCTGGTGACCGGCGCGAACAAGGGAATCGGCTACGAGATCGCCGCAGGCCTGGGGGCCCTCGGCTGGAGCGTCGGCGTCGGCGCCCGCGACACCGAGCGCCGCCAGGCCGCGGTGGAGCGACTGCGCGCGGCCGGCGTCGACGCGTTCGGCGTACCCCTGGACGTGACCGACGACGCGAGCGTGACCGCTGCCGCACGGCTGATCGAGGACCGGGCCGGACGCCTCGACGTGCTCGTCAACAACGCCGCCATCGCCGGCGGCGTGCCGCAGGAGCCCACCCGGGTCGATCCCGCCACCATCCGCACGGTCGTGGAGACCAACGTGATCGGCGTCATCCGCGTCACCAACGCGATGCTGCCACTGCTGCGCCGTTCCGCCGCACCGCGGATCGTGAACATGTCCAGCAGCGTCGGCTCCCTCACCCGGCAGTCCGGAGCCACCGGCGAGCAGGCAGCCGGTCCGGTGGCCGTGGCCTACGCGCCGTCGAAGACGTTCCTGAACGCCGTCACACTCCAGTACGCCCGGGAGCTGAGCGGGACGAACATCCTGATCAACCTCGGCTGCCCCGGCTACGTCGCGACCGACCTCAACGGCTTCACCGGGGTGCGCACCCCCGAACAGGGCGCGGCGATCGCCATCACCCTCGCAACACTGCCCGACGACGGCCCGACCGGTCAGTTCTTCGAGGACACCGGCGTCGTGCCCTGGTGATGGACACGGCGGCCGGCTGACTCAGCCACAGCACTCCGGCCCGCCCGCCGCCGGCGTCACACGGCGCGCCCGGGCGGGCCGGCCGGGCGGCCCTCCAGCACGGTGAACCGGATCCCCGCCGCCCGCAGCCGTTCGATCAGCGGCTCGCCCATCGCCACGGCGGGGGTCAGCTGGCCCGCGGTCGGTGGCAGGTCGTCGAAGGCCAGGCAGAGCGCGGACTCGGCGAGCATCTTCGCCGTCTCGCCGTACCCCGGATCGCCGCCGGAGACCTCCGTCCGGATCCGGGCGCCGCCGCTGCGCGCCACGAACCGCACGGTGAACCAGCTGCGCGCCCGGGCCGCCGCGTCCGGCCCCTGGCCCGGCTGCCAGATCCTGGACAGCGCCTTGCGCAGCACCGGGAGTTGGGCCGCGCCGAGCAGCACGGAAAGGCCGACGGTGGCCCCGAGGGCGACCGGCAGGCGCTTGACCGCGGCGTAGTGGCCGTAGCGGAAGTCGGGGCCGTACTCGGAGAGCGCCGCGGCCGAGCGGCCGACGATCTGCGGGTCGATGGTCGGCAGCGGCAGCGCCCAGGCCCGGGCCTCGCCGGACCAGCGCGGCCGGTCCGGCGAGAGCCGGATCCGCCGCCCGGCCGGCCGCTGCTCCACCGCGCGCCGCTCCCGACCCGCCCGCAGCGCCGCCCGCGGCCGGCCGACCGCGGTCAGCATGGTGGCGACGGTGCCGCCGGAGGGCCGGCCGCCGGCCCGCACGTAGCCGTGCACCTCGACCGGCTGCTCACGGTGCTCGGCCGGCAGCGCGCCGACGGTGAAGAGCACCCCGAGGTCGTGCGGGATCGAGTCGAAGCCGCAGGCGTGCACCAGCCGGGCGCCGGTGGCGCGGGCCCGCTCGTGGTGCAGCAGGTACATCCGGTCGACGAACTCGGGCTCACCGGTGAGGTCGACGTAGTCGGTGCCGGCCGCCGCGCAGGCACCCACCAGCGGCTCGCCGTAGCGCAGGTAGGGGCCGACGGTGGAGATCACCACCCGGGCCGCCCCGGCCACCTCGTGCAGTGCCGCGCGGTCGGCGGCGTCGGCGGTGAGCAGCGGGAGGTCGGCGAGGTGCGGGTGCTCGGCGGCCAGCGCCCGGCGCACCTCGGCCAACTTCGCCGGGTTGCGGCCGGCCAGCGCCCAGCGGCAGTCGGCGGGGGCGGTGCGGGCCAGGTACTCGGCGGTCAGCCGGCCGGTGAAGCCGGTGGCCCCGAAGAGCACGAGGTCGAACCGGCGCCCCTCGGCGGGGGCGGAGTCCGAGCCGGAGGCCGAGTCCGAGTCCGGGCCGGAGCCGGGGCCCGCGGGGTCGGTCGAGTCGTTGCTGCCGGGCGCGTCGTCCATGGTGATCCCTACTGGCCGGTACAAGGAGCGCCCACGCTAAGGAGCACACAACAGGGGTGTCAACGCCCCGCGCCTGCACACCTTTTCCGCCGCCGTCCCGGAACCTGCAGCGCCGCCCGGCCGCCGGTCAACTGTTCGCCAAATCTGCCAACTGTCGCTTCTCATGGTATTGCTGACGAACCCGGCGATGCGCTTTGATGAGCAGCGGTCAAACGGCCCTCCGGAAGCAGCCCCCCGGCAACCCCACGACGCCGGCCCCGGTACACCGGACCTGCCCCGACCACGCTCGTGCGCTGCCGCCCGGCACTGCGGCGCGGACACGCACCGGTGCACGCCCAGCACCTGCACCGGTCCACCCCGACTCGACGACCTCGGTCGGCCGGCGACCGGCTGTGCTGCCCCTTTTGTCCCCCACTGCACCAAAAGGAGCCAGGGATGCGCGACATGCGCGAAAACCGTACCCCCACCGCCCGCCGGTCCCGCCGGCTGCGGCACCTCGCCGTGGTGGCCGCACTCGGCCTCGGCGGCCTGGTCGGCACCGCCACCAGCAGCAGCGCCGCCACCACCGCCCCGCTCGACCCGAGCGTCCACCTGGTCCGCACCCACGGCCAGGTGATGAAGGTACAGACCCACGGCCGGCACGGTGTGGTCCCGATGCGCGGCGCGCACACCGCCATGCCGCAGAGCCGGACCACCCCCGCCGCTGCCGGCAACCTGGTCTACGGCGGTGGCCCGGTCCAGCACCAGGTCAGCGTCTACCTGGTCTTCTGGGGTAACCAGTGGGACAGTGACGGCAACGGCGTCCAGCAGTACGAGACCAACCTGTTCAGCGGCCTCGGCACCTCGCAGGACACCTGGTCCACCGTCACCTCGCAGTACACCGACAACAGCGGCGCCGGCCCCTCCTTCAACGGCGCGGTGCTCGGCGGCACCTGGGTGGACGACTCGGGCTCCGCCCCGGCCTCCGCCCAGCAGGCCGACATCGCCGCCGAGGCCAACGTCGGCGCCCAGCACTTCGGGGTCTCCGGCCCGGACGTGCAGATCGTGGTGATGAGCCCGAGCGGCACCTCGCCCGACGGCTTCCCCAACTCCGGCTTCTGCGCCTGGCACGACTACAACGGCAGCGTCTCCTACACCAACATGCCGTACGTGCTGGACGCCGGCTCGAGCTGCGGCGCCAGCTCGGTCGGCAACCAGCTCGACGGCTTCAGCATCGTCGAGGGCCACGAGTACGCCGAGTCGATGACCGACCCGCAGCCGTCCAGCGGCTGGGTGGCCTCGGACGGCGAGGAGGACGGCGACCTGTGCGCCTGGCAGAACCTGGGCGACATCTCGCTGCCCAGCGGCAGCTTCGCGATGCAGCCGACCTGGAGCAACGCGGCCGGCGGCTGCGCGATGTCGAGCTGAGCCGGAGCCGGAACCGCACTGACGTCGAGTCGACGTCCGGCCGGTGCCGGAGCGCGGGCCGCTGACCGACCTCCGGGCCGGTGGCGACCGGGCGGGCGGCGGCCGGGGCACAGCCGGGCCGGTGGTCGGGACCTTGGGGCCGGGGTCCCGCCCGCCGGCCCTTCGGCCTGCCCCTCGGCCCAGCTACCCGTCGACTGACCGCGCCCCCGGTCAGCCGGCCGTCCACGCCAGCAGCCGCTCCACCTCCCAGGTGGTCACCACCCGCTCGACCGGCACCCCCGCCTCGGCGGCCCGGGCGCAGCCGTAGTCCTGCCAGGTGAGCTGCCCCGGCGCGTGCGCATCGGTGTCGAGCGCGAACAGGCAGCCCGCCGCCACCGCCTCGCGCACCAGCGGGACCGGCGGATCCTGGCGGTCCAGCCGGGAGTTGATCTCGACCGCGGTGCCGTGCTCGGCGCAGGCCGCGAACACCGCGGCGGCGTCGAAGGCGGACTCCAGGCGCGGCTTCTCCCCCAGCCGCCGCCCGGTGCAGTGGCCGAGCACGTCCACCAGCGGATTGCGCACCGCCGCGAGCAGCCGCCGGGTCATCGGCCCGGCCGGCATCCGCAGCTTGCTGTGCACCGAGGCCACCACCACGTCCAACTCGGCCAGCAGCTCCTCCTCCTGGTCCAGCGAGCCGTCCTCCAGGATGTCGCACTCGATCCCGGTGAGCAGCCGGAACGGCGCCAGCTCGCGGTTGAGTGCGGCCACCACGCCCAGTTGCTCACGCAGCCGCTCGGCACTCAGTCCGCGGGCCACGGTCAGCCGCGGCGAGTGGTCGGTGAGCACCGCCCACTCGTGCCCGATCGCCCGGGCGGTGCGGGCCATCAGCTCGATCGGACTGCCGCCGTCCGACCAGTCGGAGTGCAGGTGGCAGTCGCCGCGCAGGGCGGCGCGCAGCGCGCGGCCGGCCGGGTCGAGTTCGGCCAGCGGCGCGGCGGCGCGCTGTTCCAGCTCGGCCAGGTAGTCGGGCACCCGGCCGTCGCGGGCCTCGGCGACGACCGCGGCGGTCACCGGTCCGAGCCCGGGCAGCGCGGCCAGGCCGGCGGTGGTGCGGGGCAGCTCGGTGCGGCCGCGCAGCGCGCCGGCCGCGGTGCGGAAGGCCTGCACCCGGTAGGTCGAGGCCTGCTCGCGCTCCAGCAGGAAGGCGATCCGCTCCAGCGCCTCGATCGGCGTCGGCGGGGCCGCCGCGCCCGACTGCTCCGGCGAGTCCGTCACCCGCCCATCATCGGGCAGCCGCCCGGGCGCGCCGCCCGCGACTCGCCGACCGGGCTGCGACCATCGGGGCATGCCCGACCCCACCGCCACCGTCACCGAGGTGGCCGGCCGCCGGCTGCGGCTCACCCACCTGGACCGGGTGCTCTACCCGGAGACCGGCTTCACCAAGGCCGCCGTGCTGCGCTACTACACGCTGGTGGCGCCCGCGATGCTGCCGCACCTGGCCGGGCGCCCGGCCAGCTTCCTGCGGCTGCCGGACGGGGTGACCGGGCAGCGGTTCTGGGCCAAGCGGGTGCCGCCGGGGGCGCCGGCCTGGGTCACCGGGCTTGATGTGACGCACCGTCAGGAGACCATGCGGCAGACCGTGGTGGCCGATCTGCCGACCCTGCTCTGGGCGGCCAACCTGGGCTGCCTGGAGTTCCACGTGCCGCAGTGGCGCGAGCGGCCGGAGCTGCACGACCGGCTGATCGTCGACCTCGACCCCGGCGAGGGCGCCGGGGTGGTGGAGTGCTGCGCGGTGGCCCTGGTGGCGCGCGAGCTGCTGGCCGCGGACGGGCTGCCCTGCTGGCCCAAGACCACCGGGAGCAAGGGCCTGCACCTGACCGTGCCGCTGCTGCCGGCCCCCGCGGAACGGGTCGCCGAGTACGCCCGACAGCTGGCCCGGCGCCTGCGGCAGCAGCTGCCGGAACTGGTGGTGGACCAGATGGCCAAGCAGCTGCGGCCGGGCCGGGTCTTCGTCGACTGGTCGCAGAACAACAGCGCCAAGACCACGGTGGCCGCCTACTCGCTGCGGGCCCGCCCGGAGCCGACCGCCTCGGCGCCGCTGGACTGGTCCGAGGTGGCCGGCTGCCGGCGGCCCGAGCAGCTGGTCTTCGACGCCGACGCGGTGGCCGAGCGGGTGCAGGCCGCCGGCGACCAACAGGCGGCCCTGGCCGACCCCGAGCAGGCCGCCGCACTGCCCGACAGCTGAATTGAGTCGGCGTCAGGAGACCGCCCGCAGCGAGCGCTTGCGGCCCGGCTTGGCCGGCGCCGGGCGCAGCGCGGCGAGCAGCTGCTCGCGGGTCATCGAGGAGCGTCCGCTGATGTCGCGCTCGGTGGCCAGCCGGTAGAGCTCGGCCTTGTTCAGCGCGTCGAGGTCCGCCGTCGGCTCCGGCGGCGCCGCCGGCTCCCGGTCCGGGTGCCTATCCGGTTGGGCGGCTGCCGCGGGTCGCGCGGCCCGCCGCTTGCCACCGCCGGCGCGGGCCGGCTCGTCGGCCCCCGCGCCGGCCTGCTGCAGGCTGCGCTCCAGCACCGCCATCAGGTCCACCACGTTGGTCGACTCCGGCGCGGGCGCGGCGCTGACCACCTCCTGGCCGTTCAGCTTCGCCTCGACCAGCTCGCGCACCTGCTCGGTGTAGGTGTCGTGGTAGGCCGCCGGGTCCCACTCGGCGCTCAGCATCTCGATCAGCTGCCGAGCCGCCGCCAGCTCCTTGGCCGAGGGCTCGACCGGCTGCTCGGGCAGGTTGTCGACCTCCTGCCGCGGGTCGCGCACCTCCTCGGCGTAGTGCATGGTCTGCAGCACCAGCACCTCGCCCTCCACCCGGACCGCCGCCAGGTACTGCTTGCCGCGCATCACGAAGCTGGCCAGCCCCGCCCGGTCGGTGTCCGCCAGCGCCCGGTGCAGCAGCCCGTAGACCTTGGCGTACTCCTTGCCGCGCGGACCCAGGTAGTAGGTCTTGTCGAAGTAGATCGGGTCGATCTCGCCCAGCTCGACGAAGCCGCTGATCTCGATCGACTTGGACCGTCCGGGCGAGATCTGCTCCAGCTCGGCGGGCTCCACCACCACGTACTCGCCCTCGGCCAGCTCGAAGCCCTTGACCAGGTCGCGGTACTCGACCTCCTCGCCGGTGCGCTCGTTCACCCGTTGGTTGCGCACCCGGTCGGAGGTGCCGCGCTGGAGCTGGCGGAAGTGCACGGAGTGGTCCTCCGTGGCCGAGTACAGGCCCACCGGCACGGCGACCAGCCCAAAACTCAGGGTGCCGGTCCAGATCGGTCGGGCCATCGCCACCACCTCCTCGCGGAGCTTTCAAGTATTTCACCGGGCGCCCCCAGCTGCCCGAGTAGCCTGTTCCGGGGCCGTGGGGCCCCGGGGTGCGGTGCCGGACGGGTAGAGGAGAGCGCGGCCGTGGGCGAGCTGAGCCGCTGGCTGGGGTCGGATGCGGGCCTGGGGGCCTGGTGGGACCGGCAGCAGCCGCTCGGCGGCAGCCCGGTGGCGCTGCCCGAGCCGACGCCGGAGGAGCTGCTGGAGCTCGCGGTGCCGCACGAGGACATCGGCCCGCTGCTCACCGCCGCCGCGGCGGCGGGTGCCGAGCCGGCGGCCGGCCGGCTGGTCGAACGCTGCGCCCGGCTGCTGCGCCGCGAGGTGGGCACGGTCGGCCGGCCGCCGCTCCAACTGCCGGTGCTGCCCGCCGCGCTCGGTCCGTTCGCGAGCTACTTCCCGGTGCTGGTGCACCTGGCGGTGCTGCCCGCCACCCGGGCCTTCCACGCCGAGCGGCGGATCCCGGCCGAGGTCACCCGGCTCACCCTGACCGACCTCGGCCGGACCATGGCGCTGCACCGCCGCCGGTACGGGCAGGGCGGCATGCTGCACCCGTACTGGCTGGCCCACCACGTGCGCGGCGAGCTCTACCAGCTGGGCCGGCTGCAGTTCCAGCGGGCCCGGCTGGGCAGCCGCACCGGGCTGGCGGTGGCCGGGGCCGGTGCGCCGTACGGGCCGGGCTCGCCCTGCCTCGGCGTGCACATCCCCGACTTCTGCGGGCCGCTCACCCCGGCGGCCTGCGACCGGTCGGTGGCCTGGGCCCGGGAGTTCTTCACCCGGCACTTCCCGGCCGAGTACCCGGCCGACCGGCCCACCGTGGCCACCTGCCACTCCTGGCTGCTCGACCCGCAGCTGCGCGAGTACCTGCCGGGCGACGCCAACCTGATCCGCTTCCAGCGGCGCTTCCGCCCCGGCTACCGGCCCGAGGAGCCGGAGGACACGGTCGCGGTGGACTTCGTCTTCGGGGACCCGACCCTCACGCTGACCGCGCTGCCCCGCCGCACCACGCTGGAGCGCGCCATCGGCGACCACCTGCGCGCGGGGCGGCACTGGTACGGCGGGAACGGCTGGTTCGAACTCTGACCGCCTGCCCGGGCGTGTCGCGTCACCCCACCCGCGGCGCCGTCCAGTCCGCGTGTCGCAGGATCGCCTGCACCGCCACGCCCGACGGTGCCAGCCGCAGCACCGCGTTGCGCACCGCCACCGCCGCCGGGTGCGCCAGCTGCTGGCCCAGCCGTCCCGCCTGCCGCGCCGCCCGGGCCACCGCCTGGGTGCGCGGGCGCCGCTCGGCGTCATAGCGCAGCAGCGCCCGCTCCACGCTCGGCGCGCCGGCCACGGCGGCGGCCAGCACGGCGGCGTCCTCCAGCGCCTGGCAGGCGCCCTGGCCCAGGTTGGGGGTCATCGCGTGCGCCGCGTCGCCGAGCAGTGCGACCCGCCCACGCACGTAACCGGGCAGCGGGGTGGCGAGTTCGTTGACGTCGTGGTGCAGCACGGCCTCCGGGGCGGTGGCCGCGAGCAGCGCCGGGATCGGGTGGTGCCAGTCGCGGAACCGGTGGCGCAGCTCGGCCAGCGGGTCGGGGTAGCGGTGCCCGGCCGGAGCGTTGAGCACGGCGTGCCACTCGGCGCGGCCGTCGGCGAACATGATGTGGCCGAACTCGGCGCCGCGGCCCCAGGTCAGCTCGAAGTCGCCGGCCGCCTCGACCGGGCGCTCGGTGATCGCCCGCAGCACGGTGGAACCGCTGTAGGCGGGCCCGGGATGGCTGGGGAAGAGCACCCGGCGGGTCCGGCTGTGCAGGCCGTCGGCGGCCACCACCAGGTCCGCGGGCAGCTCCCGGCCGCCCGCGCGCACCAGCAGCGGGCCGCCGCCGGAGCGGGCGGGTTCGACCGCGCTCGCCTCCACCCCGACCAGCAGGGCCGCCGCGGGCAGCTCGGCGCGCAGCAGCCGGTGCAGGTCGGCGCGCGGGATGCCGACGATCGGGGTGCCGAGCGCGCGTTCCAGTGCCGCGCCGTCCATCCGGGCCAGCCAGCGGCCGTCGGGGGTGCGGGTCCCACCGGTGTACTGGCCGCGGGCGGCGCCCCGGACCGCCGCGCCCACGCCGAGCGCGTCCAGCGCGCGCAGCCCGTTGGCGGCCAGCGAGATGCCGGCGCCGGCGTCGTCCAGCACCGGGGCCCGCTCCACCACGGTCACCGTCCACCCGATCCGCCGCAGGCCGATCGCCGCCGCCAGGCCGCCGATCCCGCCGCCGATGACCACCGCAGTACCGCTGTCCATACCCGTGCCCTCCCGACTCTCCTTCTACATCTGTAGAAGCCAGCGGCAGCTTAACCATCCCGGCTACAGGTGTAGAAAAGGGGGGTGACCTCCGACCGCCGCACCCTGCTCGCCGACACCGCGATCGACGTGCTCGCCGACGCCGGCCTGCGCGGGCTGACCCACCGCGCGGTGGACGCCGCGGCCCACCTCCCCACCGGCACCACCTCCGCCTACTTCCGCACCCGGGAAGCCCTGCTCGCGGCCCTGGTCCGGCGACTGGTCGAGCTCGACCAGGCCGAGCTGCAGGCCGCCGGCGAGCAGCTGCCGACGCCCCGCAGTGAGCGCGAACTGGCCGAGCGGCTCGCCGAGTTCATCGCCGCCCGGACCACCGGAGCGGCCCGCCGCCGGTCGCTGGCCCGGTTCGCCTGCGCCGTCGAGAGCACCCGGCACCCGGAGCTGCGCGAGATCCTGACGCCCCGTCAGAACGCCGCCCGGGCCGCCGTCGAGGCCTTCCTCGCCGAGCGCGGGACGGTCGACCCGGCCGGGCGCACCGTCACCCTGCTGGCCTGCGTCGACGGACTGGTCTTCGACCGGCTGGTGAACGGCGGCGAGGTGCCCCGGGCCGCGGTCCGCACCCTGGTCGCGGCGGCCCTGGGCTCCGCGACGGAGCCCGCGTGAGCACCACAGTTCCCGCCGCCTCACACGCCGCGGCCGCACACCCCGCCGCCGACCCCCGAGGACCCGCCATGACCGCCCCCGACCCGCTGCGCGCCGTCGGCAGCCTCGGCCCGTACTTCGCGCTGGCCGTCGGCGGCACGCCGGACAGCGCGCCGCCGCCCGGCTTCCGCCCGCTCGCCGAGCTGTACCGGACCGGACCGGACGCGCCGCTGGCGGAGCGGGTCCGCCAGGTCGCCGACCGACTGCACACCCGCGAGCCGCGGCTGGCCGCCTCGACCCTGCAGCTCGGCCTGGCCGCCCGGTTCTGGTCGGTGGCCATCGGCGCGGCCCTGCTCGGCGACGCGCTGCCGGACCTGGACCCGGACACCACCCACTGGTGGCAGCCCGCCGAGGGCCCGCTGGAGCTCTGGGTCCCGCACCCGGCCACCCGCCCGCCCAGGCCGGCGACCGCCGAGGAGCTGCACCGCCAGGTGGTCACGGGCGTCCTCGCCCCGCTCGGCGCCGCGCTGCGCACCGTGACACCGGTCGCCGAACCGCTGCTCTGGGGCAACGCCGCCTCGGCGCTGCTCGGCACCCTGCGCGTGCTGCCGACCCGGCTCGGGGCCCGCCGCGCGGTGGCCGCCGAGCTGGCCGGGCACCTGCTGGCCCGCGCGCCGCTGGCCGGCGCCCTCGAGGGCCCGCCCGGGTTCAAGCGCCGCAGCTGCTGCCTCTTCTACCGGATCCCGGGCGGCGGGCTGTGCGGCGACTGCACCTTCAGCACCCCGCCGGGGGCCCGCCGATGACCGCCCGCAGCGTGCTGGACGACCTCGGCCGCCCGGTCCGACTGGGCCCGGTCCGCCGGGTGGTCTCGCTGGTGCCCTCGCTCACCGAGGCGGTGGCAGCCACCGCCCCCGGGCTGCTGGTCGGCGCCACCGACTGGTGCAGCCACCCCGCCGACCTGGCGGTGCCCCGGGTCCGCGGCACCAAGAACCCCGACCTGACCGCGATCCGCGCCCTCGCCCCCGACCTGGTGATCGCCAACGAGGAGGAGAACCGGGCACCCGACCTCGCCGCACTGCGGGGGGCCGGCCTCCCGGTGTACGTCACCGAGGTCCGCACCCTGCCGCAGGCCCTCGCCTCACTGGACCGGCTGCTGACGGCGGCCTGCGGGCTGGACCGGCCGGCCTGGCTGGACGCGGCCCGGGAGGCCTGGCAGCAGTTGCCGCCGCCCGACCGACTGAAGCCCGCGGTGGTGCCGATCTGGCGCCGGCCGTGGATGGTGCTCGGCCGGGACACCTTCGCCGGCGACCTGCTGCGCCGCCTCGGCGTCCGGCAGCTCCACGCCGACCACGCCGAGCGCTACCCGGCGATTCCGCTCCCCGAGCTGCGGGCGAGCGGGGCGGAGCTGGTGGTGCTGCCGGACGAGCCGTACCGGTTCACCGCGACGGACGGGCCCGAGGCCTTCCCCGGCCTGCCGGCGGCCCTGCTGAGCGGCCGTCACCTCACCTGGTACGGCCCGTCGTTGGTCGAGGCACCGGCGGTGCTCGCGGCCCAGCTGGCCGCGGCGCGGAGCTTCGAGTAGGCGCCGGCTACTCGGACTCCAGTCGGCACACCCGCTCCGCGTCCGGGGTGCGCGGGCAGGTCAGGCAGGCCTCGGCCGGGCGGATCGCGTAGAAGAGGCAGCATCCGGCCCGGGTGCGGGTCAGGTGCTCGCGCCCTGCCGTCCCCGGTAGGCGGCGGAAGCCCGCGCCGCCGGGGAGCAGGCGCTCGGCGCGGGCCACCGCCGCCTCCTCCTGGTCCAGCATCCGGCCCAGGTACCAGAGGGCGGAGACCAGGTCGTCCGTCACCATCCCCCACAGCGCCCGCGCGCCGCGCTTGGCCACCGGGCGGAACGCCGCCAGCACCGGCGCCACGTGCGCCGCGACCACCTCGTACGGGTCGCCCCCCGCCGCACCCGCGCTCGAACCCGACTCCAGGGCCGGCCGGAAGGCGATCGACCCGCTGCGCGGCGCCAGCCAGACCTGCTCGCCGCCCAGCCGCGGCACCCGGCCCGTCAGGTACCACGGCCCGCCGACCAGCAGGCCGACCGACCAGAGGTAGTGGTGCAGCAGCCGCGCGGCCGCCACGTGCGGCGGCACCGCGCAGCCGTACCGCTCCCGGATCCGCGTCGTCTCCCCCGCGATCAGCTCGGGCATCCGCTGCTCGAACTGCGCGGGCGCGACCCACTCCTGAGGGTCGATCGCCTCGTCGGCCGCGAGCAGCCGCACGTCCAGCGCCGGGCAGCGGTCGACCAGCCGGCGGTAGGTCTCCGACAGCGGCGGCGGGTGTGACATCGCGCAAACTCCCCGTCAGGTCGTTCCCGAACAGCTAAGGTTAGGCTCACCTTATACGCGCGAGGATGATCCTCGCCAAAACACCATCAAACCGGCGCTCGCAACTTGACGAACTTAGGTTTGCCTAACCTAATATCGATCACGTGCTCACCACTGCCCACCCGACCGCCGACCCGCCGCCCACCGCCGCGGCGCGGCGCCCCCGCGCCGCCCGGCAGGCCCTGCTGCTCGGCCTCGGGCTCGCCCTGCTGCTGCTCTGCCTGGCACTGAGCCTGGCGCTCGGCTCCCGCTCCGTCCCGCTCCCGACCGTGCTCCGCGCGCTGCTCGGCACCGGCCGTCACGACGACCCGGGCGTCCAGGTGGTGACGGGCCTGCGGGTGCCGCGCACGGTGCTCGGCCTGGTGGTCGGCGCCGCGCTCGGCGCCGCCGGGGCCGTCGCCCAGGGCGCCACCCGCAACCCGCTGGCCTCGCCCACCACCCTCGGGGTCAACGCCGGCGCGAGCTTCGCCGTGGTCACCGCGATCTACGCGCTCCACCTCGACCAGCCAGTGCAGTACGTCTGGTTCGCGGTCGCCGGCGCCGCCCTGGCCGCCTGCGCCGCCCACGCGATGGCCCGGCGCACCGGCGACCTGGACCCGACCCGACTGGCCCTCGGCGGCACCGTGCTGGCCGCCGTGCTCACCTCCTGGACCTCCGCACTGATGCTGGCCAGCCGCCGCACCCTGGACGAGGCCCGGTTCTGGCTGGTCGGCTCGCTCGACGGGCGGGGGCTCGACGTCCTCACCCCCGTGCTCCCGCTGCTGCTGGTCGGCCTGCTGCTGGCCCTCGCCGTGGCGCCCGCGCTCAACGCGCTGGCGCTGGGCGACGAGGCGGCGCAGGCACTCGGCGTGCCGGTGGCGCGGATCCGGGTGGCCGCCGGGCTCGCCGTGGTGCTGCTGGCGGCGGCCGCGGTCGCGGTGGCCGGCCCGATCGCCTTCGTCGGCCTGGCCGCGCCGCACCTGTGCCGGGTGCTGCTCGGCGACGACCACCGGCTGTTGCTGCCCGGCTGCCTGATCGGCGGTCCGATCCTGCTGCTGACCGCCGACGTGCTGGGCCGTCTGGTGGTGCGGCCCGCCGAACTGGAGGTCGGCATCGTCACCGCCTTCCTCGGTGCCCCGCTGCTCGCGGTGCTGGCCCGGAGGGCGACCCGATGACGCTCGCGATCCACCCCGGCGGCCTGGCCCGGCGACGGCGCCGCACCCTGCTGCTCTGCCTGCTCGCCCTGGCCCTGCTGGTCGCGCTCACCGCCGCCGGCCTGAGCACCGGCGAGGTGTCGATCCCACCGCTGACCGCGCTGCGCGCGCTGTTCGGCGCCGGCGACGGCGGCGACGTGCTGGTGGTGCAGCAGTTCCGGGCGCCCCGGGTGCTGGCCGCGCTGATCGCCGGCGCCGGCCTGGCGGTCTCCGGCGCGCTGCTGCAGCGGCTCTTCCGCAACCCGCTGGCCTCGCCCGACGTGGTCGGGGTGACCGGCGGCGCCTCGTTCGGCGCGGTGCTGCTGCTCGCCCTCGGCGCCTCCCAACTGCTGGTGCCGCTGGCCGCGTTGGCCGGCGGACTGGTGGCCGCCGGGCTGCTCGGCGCCTTCGCCTGGCGGTCCCGGGCGGCGGTCGGACGGCTGGTGCTGGTCGGGCTGGCCGTGCAGTCCGGGCTGGCCGCGGCCGTCAACCTGATGATCGTGCGGTTCCCGGCCGAACTGGCCTCCTCCGCGCTGCAGTGGACCACCGGCTCGCTCTACGGCCGCAGTTGGACCGAGGTCCAGCTCGGCGGCGGGGCGATCGGCCTGGTGCTGGCCGTGGTGCTGCTGCTGGACCGCCGGGTGGCGGTGCTGGACCTGGGCGACGAGTCGGCCGGTGGGCTCGGCCTGCGCCCCGATCGGGACCGGCTGCGACTGCTGCTGCTCGCCATCGTGCTGGCCTCGCTGGCCGCCGCGCTGACCGGCCCGGTCGGGTTCGTGGCGCTGGCCGTGCCGCACCTGGTGCGCTTCCTGGCCGGGCCGCCCACGCCCGCCACCCTGGTGCTCTGCGCGCTGCTCGGCGGCGCACTGCTGCTGGCCGCCGACCTGACCGTGCTGCACCTGCTGCCGGTCCCCGGCCTGCCGGTCGGCGCGATGACCGCCACCCTCGGCGCCCCCTGGCTGCTGGTGCTGATGATCCGTCAGCACCGCCCGACGAACCGGAGTCCCCGATGACCGCGCCCGCCGCCGCGCGCACCGCGCAGCGCAACCGCCTGGCGACCCACGGCCTGCGCCTGGGCTACCGCGACCGGGCGATCGTCGAGGACCTCGACCTGGAACTGCCCGGCGGCGCGGTGACCGCCGTGGTCGGCCCGAACGCCTGCGGCAAGTCGACCCTGCTGCGCGGCCTGGCCCGGCTGCTCGACCCGGCCGCCGGCACCGTCACGCTGGACGGCGCCGACCTGCACCGGATCCCGGCCCGAGCACTGGCCAAGCGGCTCGGCCTGCTCCCGCAGCAGCCGGTCACCCCGGAGGCGATCACCGTGGAGGCCCTGGTCCGGCTCGGTCGCTACCCGCACCAGCGGCTGCTCAGCCCGTGGTCGGCCACCGACCAGGCGGCGGTGGAGGAGGCCCTGACCCGCACCGGCACCGCCGAGCTGCGCGACCGCCCGGTCGACCAGCTCTCCGGCGGCCAGCGCCAGCGCGCCTGGATCGCCCTCACCCTGGCCCAGCAGACCGACCTGCTGCTGCTCGACGAGCCCACCACCTTCCTGGACCTGCGCCACCAGCTCGACGTCCTCGACCTGGTCGCGGAGCTGCACCGGGAGCTCGGACGCACCGTGGTGATGGTGCTGCACGACCTGGGGCAGGCCGCCCGCTACGCCGACCACCTGGTGGTGCTGCACCAGGGCCGGCTGGCCGCCGCCGGGCCGCCCGCCGAGGTGCTGGACGCCGAGCTGGTCGAGCGGGTCTTCCAGGTGCCCTGCCGGGTGATCGCCGACCCGGAGACCGGCACCCCGCTGGTCATCCCCCGGGCCCGCCGCACTTCCTGACTGTTCATCAATTCCCTTTCACTGAGAGAAAGAAGCCCCACCCATGTCCAAGCTCCGCCGCCTGCCCGTCGCCGTCCTGGCCGTCGCCCTCGGCAGCACCCTGCTCGCCGGCTGCAACGACGGCGCGAGCAGCGACAGCGCCAAGCCCGCCGCCGCGAGCCCCGGCAGCAGCTCGGCCGCGAGCTTCCCGGTCACTGTCAAGCACGCCATGGGCAGCACCGTGATCAAGAGCCAGCCGAAGCGCGTGGTGGTGCTGGACAGCGGAGAGCTGGACGACGTGACGCTGCTCGGCATCACGCCGGTGGGCGCGGTCTCCCCCCACCTGAAGACCGAGGGCGGCTTCCCGACCTACCTGAAGAGCGAGATCCAGGGAACCAAGGACGTGGGCCCGATGGCCGAGCCCAACCTGGAGCTGATCGCCTCGCTCAAGCCGGACCTGATCCTCTCCTCCAAGGTCCGGCACGAGAAGATCTACGACAAGCTGAACGCGATCGCCCCGACCGTCTTCGCCGAGACCACCGGCGTGACCTGGAAGGACAACCTGGCGCTCTACGCCCAGGCGCTCGGCAAGGAGAGCGAGGCCAAGCAGGCGCTGGCCGACTACCAGGCGCGGGCGGCCAAGCTGGGCGCGGAGATCAAGGAGAAGAACGGCGGCACCGTGCCGACCGCCTCGGTGGTGCGCTTCGTGGCCGGCCCGACCCGGCTGTACCAGAAGGCCTCGTTCAGCGGCACCGTGCTGAAGGACGTCGGCCTGGGCCGCCCGGCCTCGCAGGACGTGGACGCCGCGATGCTGGATGTCAGCCCCGAGCAGATCGACAAGGCCGACGCCGACCTGGTCTTCGTCACGGTCGCCGACGACCCGAACAAGACCCAGCAGAGCCAGGTGCAGTCGACCCCGCTGTGGCAGAACCTCAAGGCGGTCAAGGCCGGCAAGGTCTTCAACGTGCCGGACGAGACCTGGATGTCGGGCATCGGTGTGCAGGCCGCCGACCAGATGCTGAACGACATCGCCAAGGCCACCGGGGTCGCGCCGGTCACCCAGGGCTGAGCCGCCCGCGGCCGCGTCCCCCGGCCTCGCGCCCCCCTGTACCGCCCCTGTACTGCCCCCGCACCGCCCCCGCACCGAGGAGTCCCGCCTTGCGGCTCTACCTGCTCGCCCACAACCCCACCGACTCGGTCACCCAGGGCTTCCTGCCCGCCGCCGCCCGGCTCGGCCTGGCCGTCACCGTGCTGACCGACCAGAGCGAGGCCCACCACCGCGCCTACGCCACGGCCGCCGGCCTGCCCGCGGACCTGCTGGTACTGGACTGCGCGGTGGCCGACTTCCGCGAGGTGATCGGCCTGATCGCCCGCCACCAGGTGCCCACCGCCGTGTTCAGCAACAGCGACCACCTCCAGGTCCAGACCGCGCTGGCCGCCGGGTACTTCGGCCTGCCGGCCAAGGACTGGCGGGCCGCCTTCCGGGCCAAGAACAAGGCCGAGCTGCGCCGCCACCTCGCCGCCACCGGCCTGGACACCGTGCGCAGCACCGAACTTCCCCCCGGCCAGCTGGACTTCGCCGCGCTGGAGCTGCCGCCCTTCCCCTGCGTGCTGAAGCCGCGCGAGGGGGTGGCCAGCGAGGACGTGGTGCTGGTCGCCGACGCCGCCGAGCTCGCCACCCGGTGCGCCGAGATCCGGCACCGCCGGCCGGGTGCGGTGCTGGTGGCCGAGGAGTTCCTGGCCGGCGAGCTGCACACGTTGGAGACCCTGGGCGACGGCGAACGGCGGCTGGTGCTCGGTGGCTTCCGCACCCGGCTGTCGCCGCCGCCGCACTTCGTCGAGGAGGTGCTGGAGTTCGTCCCGGCCCACCCGCAACCCGTCGTGGACCAGCTGCTGGCCCAACTGGACGCGCTCGGCGTGGGACTGGGCGCCTGCCACACCGAGTTCGTGCTCCAACCGGACGGCCGGGCGCGGATCATCGAGGTCAACTACCGGGCGATCGGCGACCAGTGCGACCTGATGCTGGCGCAGCTCCTGGAGATCCCGTACTTCGAGCACGTGCTGCGGGTGCACCTCGGCGAGCCGCTGCCCGCGGAGCTCGGCGCCCGCAGCGACCTGCGGGCCCGCAACGAGGTGGTCTGCGCCGACCGCGCCGGCACCCTGACCGCCGCGCCGCCGGCCTGCGACCTCCACCTGGACGGCGTCAGGCTCAGCTACCGCCCGCTGCGCGCCCTCGGCGAGCGGCACGAGCACTACCGCACCAACCGCGACTACCTGGGCGTGGTCTGGGCGATCGGCCCCGACCAGGCCGCCGTGGACCGCGAGGTCGCCGCCTTCCTCACCGCCAATCGCTGGGAGATCACCGGATGACCGCCACGACCACCGCGACCGCCGGGACCGCCACGACCGCCGCCGAGCAGCTGACCCTGCGGGTGCTCGACGCCCTGCTGCGCGAGGACGTCCTCGGCCTGCGCACCGGCTCGCGCCTCGAACGGCGGGAAGACGGCGACTGGTTGGCGGGCCGGATGTTCGCCCTGCCGGTCCGCCCGGACGGCTTCCAGTGCGAACTCGCGGCCAGGCTTCCCCTGCTGGAGGTGGCCGGCCGACCCGTGACCGAGCTGGCGGAGATCCTCGCCGCACTCGGTGCGCAGGCCGAGGCGCCGGACCGCGCGGGCTACCGGGCGTTCGCCGCCGAGTGCCGCCAGACGCTGGCCACCATGGAGTGGCACCAGGACGAACAGCCCCTCGCCCTCGCCGCGTTGCAGCAGGCCTACGGCGCCGACCCGGCCCACTGGGGCGGGGCCCGGGCCAGTGTCGGCTTCGACGCCCTGGCCGCCTACCAGGACCACCCCGTCTACCCGACCGCCCGTGGCCGCGCCGGGCTCGACACCGCACAGCTGCGGCAGTACGCGCCCGAGTGCCACCCGGCCTTCCTGTTGCGCTGGTTGGTGCTGCCGGCCGACGCGCTGACCGTGCACGGCACCGCCCCGCTGCCGTCCTGGTGGCCGACCCCGGCCGCGCTCGGTCTGCCGGAGCTGACGGAGGGTCACCTCACGCTGCCGGTCCACCCGTTGTCGGTCGGCGAGCCGCTGACCGCCGCGCTGCTCGAGCGGGGACTGGCCGATCGGGCGGTGCTCGCCGAGCGCCCGTACCTGGAGGTGGTGCCGACGCTGTCGATGCGCACCGTCGCAGTCGCCGTCGACCCTCGCCACCACCTCAAGCTGCCGCTGGCCACCGCCACCCTGGGCCTGCGCAACCGGCGCACCATCAAGCCGGGCACGCTGGCCGACGGCGCCGCCGGGCAGCGGCTGCTGGGCGAGGTGCTGGAGCACGAGCCCCGGTTCGCCGAGACGATCCTGCTGGCCGACGAGCAGTGCTACGCGCACGCCGGGCACGAGCTGCTGGCCGTCCTGCTGCGCCGCCTCCCGGCCGCCTGCGCGGACCGGGAGACCGTCACCGTCCCGCTGGCCGCCCTGCCGGCCACCGCCCCCGACGGCCGGCTGGTGCTGGACGCACTCGCCGACCGGTTCTTCGCCGGCGACCCGCTCGCGCTCTACGACGCGCTGCTCACCCTGCTGCTGGACTGGCAGGTCACCCTCTTCGGCCACGGCGTGGCGTTGGAGTCGCACCAGCAGAACACCTCGCTGCTGCTCGACCGCACCCCCACCGGCGCGCCCCGACTGCGCCTGCTCTACAAGGACAACGACGGCCCCCGGATCCACCGGGAACGCGCCGCGGCGACGATCGACCAGGAGACCCTGGCCGCCTTCGACGACCTGCGCACCTTCGCCCCGAGCGACCGGGCACTGACCGACCTGTTCAGCACCATCACCGGCCACCTGTGCACCGCCGCCCTCGCCTTCGCCCTGGCCGAACACGGTCGGGCCCCGCTCGCCGACGGCCTCGCCCTGCTGCGCAAGCGGCTCACCGAGGCGCTCGACCGGCTCGGCCCGGCCGGCGAACCGCTGCGCGCGGCGCTGCTGTCCGCCGAGCGGCTGCCGGTCAAGGCGATGGTCAGCGCCGGCACCCTGCTCAGCAAGGAGCGCTCCGGCGCGGCGGACGTCAACAAGCACTACACCAGCGGCCCCAACTACCTGGCGGGCGCGTGAGGACGGCAGCGGCGCCCCTGTCGCCACCGACCGCCCCCGCGCCGGCGGCCGGGCTGGCCCGCCGCCAGGTGCACGCGGTGGCCGGCTGCTACTTCGTCGCCTCCTTCGCCGCGCTCGGCCTGCCGCCCTACCTGACCGCGATCCTGCCCGGGCTCGGCGACCCGCACGGCCACTGGGCCGGCCTGCTCTACATTGTGCCGACCGTCTTCAGCGCGCTGGGCGCCCCGCTCTGGGGACGCCTGGCCGACCGCTTCGGCCGCAAGCGCCTGCTGCTGCGGGCCCAACTCGGGCTCAGCGTCTCCTTCCTCTGCGCCGGGCTGGCGGGCAGCCTGCCGCTGTTCACGCTCGCGCTGGTGCTCCAGGGCTTCCTCGGCGGCACCTTCGCCGCCACCAACGGCTACCTGGCCGCCGCCCTGGAGGGCCCCGGCCTCTCCCGCGCCCTCACCCTGATGCAGGGCAGCGCGCGGGCCGCCCTGGTGGCCGCGCCGATCCTGGTGGGAGCGCTCTCGCCGTGGCTCTCCCCGCACCGGCAGTACCTGGTGATGGCGGTGCTGCCGCTGGCCGCCGCCGCCCTGCTGAGCCGACTGCCCGAGCCGGGGAGCGCCACCCCGTCGGACGCCGCGGCAGCGGCGCCGGGCGGCCCGGTGGCCCCGCCCGCCGGCCTGCGCGCGCTCTACGCCTACGAGTTCACCTTCGTCTTCGCCACCATCGTCTCCTACCCGTACCTGATCACCCTGGTCGACCAGCGCGTCCCCGGGCTCGACGGCACCGTCTCCGGAGTCCTCTTCGCACTGCCGCACCTGGTCTACCTGGCGCTGGCCGGCCGCACGCACCGCGCGGTGCTGCACCGCCCGCGCAGGTGGCTGGCGCTCGGCTTCGCCCTGGTCGCGGCCGGGCTGGCCGGGCACGGCCCGGCGCACTCGGTGGCCGCCTTCGTCGCGGCCCGCCTGCTGCTCGGTGCCGGGATGACCCTGGGCCTGGTCTGCCTGTCGGTGCTGGCCGCCGACGCCGCCCGCGGCCGGCCGCCGGGCCGGATGTTCGGCACCCTCGAACTGGTCTCCAAGGGCGGCGCGGTGGTCGCCGGCCTGCTCGCCACCCTGGCCAACTCGGCCTACGGCGCGGGCTCACCGATCCTGCTCGGCACCGCCGCCGCGCTCGTCGCCGCCCTCGCCCTCTGCACCGTCCGCACCCGGACCCCTAGCCCTAGCACCCGCACCCGCACCCGCACCCGCACTCGCCGGAGCCGCTGATGTCGCTCGCCCTCTCCCCCGCCCGCACCGAACTCCCCTCCGCAGCCGACGTGGTGGCCCACACCCTGGTCAACTGCCTGCTGCGCGAGGTCTCCGGCCCGGAACACCAGACCGCGGTGCACGACGGCCGCCTGCTGCTCCGGCTGCCCCGGCGCGGCGAGCTGCTGCGGGTCACGCTGCGCCGCACCTCGCTGCTCGGCGCGCACCGCTTCACCGGGCCCGTGCAGCGCCGCGACCCGGGCGGCGGCTGGACGGACCTCGACTGGCCGCAGCTGGCCGAGCTGGTGCAGGCCGAGCTGAGCCTGCGCACCGGCGTGCACAACGAGGAGTTCCTGGACCAGCTGGCCTCCAGCCACCAGGGCGTGCTGGCCGCCCTGGCCGACCGCCCGGCGCCCGGCACCGACCGCTACCTGGAGTCGGAGCAGGCGCTGCTCTTCGGCCACCGCTTCCACCCCGCGCCCAAGTCCCGCTCCGCCCACGGCGCCGACCGGGCCACCTGGGCGGCCTACGCGCCCGAGGCGCGGGCCGCCTTCCCGCTGCGCTACCTGGCGGTGCGCGCCGACCTGCTCGCCGAGCAGAGCGTGGACCCGGCGGCGGGCGCGCTGCTGGACGGCCTGCTGGACGGAGTGCGCGAGGTCCCGGCGGGCTACCGGCTGCTGCCCGCACACCCCTGGCAGTACCGGCTGCTGCGCGACCACCCGCGCCTGCGGGCCGCGCTGGCGTCCGGCGAGGTGCTCGATCTCGGCTGCGGCGGACCCGAGTTCGCCGCCACCGCCTCGGTCCGCACGTTGCACGGCGCCGGCGCCTTCCTCAAGTTCAGCCTCAACGTGCGGATCACCAACTGCCTGCGGAAGAACGCCGCCTACGAGCTGACCGGCGCCGTCGAGCTGACCGGCCTGCTGGACGACGCGCTGACCGACCTCGCCGAACGGTTCCCGGACGCCGCGGTGCTGCGTGAGCCGGCCTACCGCACCCTCGCGCTGCCCGGCCCCGACGGCCGCCCCGACACCGAACTCCTGGAGGGCTTCGGCCTGATCGTCCGCGAGGACCTGAGCGCCCGGCTGCGCCCGGGCCTGATTCCGCTGCTGGCCGCGGCGGTGGCCGACGAGTACCCCACCAGCTCGGCCCAACTGCCCTCGCTGCTGGGCCCGGTGGCGGCACCGGAGCTGCTCGACTGGTGGACCCGTTACCTGCGCCTGCTGCTGCCCCCGGTGCTGGCCGCCTACTTCGACCACGGCCTGGTGCTCGAACCGCACCTGCAGAACGTGCTGGTCGCGGTCGACGAGGCCGGCCACCCGGCCCAGCTGCTCTTCCGCGACCTGGAGGGCACCAAGCTGGTCCCCGAACTGCTGCCCGTGGCGACCGCAGCCCGGCTGGCCGCCCTGTCGCCCGAGGTGGCGGATCCGATGAGCTACGACGCGCAGCGCGGCTGGGACCGGGTGGTGTACTGCCTGCTGGTCAACCACGTGGCCGAGCTGCTGGCCGTGATCGCCGACCAGGAACCGCAGCTGGAGGCCCGGCTGTGGGAGCGGGTGCGCGCCGTGCTGGCCGAGTACGGCGAGCGGCACGGCTGCCCGCCGCGGCTGCGCGCCCTGCTCGCCGGGGTGCCGCTGCCGGCCAAGGCCAACCTGCTGACCCGCTGGGAGCGCAGGGCGGACCGCGCGGCCGGGTACGTCCGACTGCCCTCACCGCTGGCCGCCGAAGTGCTGGCGCAGGCCGCCGGCACGCCCGACTCCCCCCTCCGGAGCGCCCGTTGAACACCACCGTCGCCGCCCGCCCGACCCTGCCGGACGCCGTTGCCGCCCGGGCCGCCGCGCTGCCCGCCGACGCCCTGCCCGGCTACCTCTACGACCTGCCCGCGCTGCGCACCCACGCCGCCGCGATCCGCGCCGCGCTGCCGGCCCGGGTCGAGCTGTACTACGCGGCCAAGGCCAACCCCGACCCGGCCCTGCTGACCGCGCTGCGCGACGCGGTCGACGGCTACGAGGTCTCCTCCGGCGGCGAGTTGGCGCACGTCCGGGCCGCTGTACCGGGCGCCCGGCTGGCCTTCGGCGGCCCCGGCAAGACGCCCGCCGAAACGGCCGCCGCGCTGGCCGCCGGGGTACACCGCTGGCACGTGGAGAGCGTGGCCGAGCTGCACCGGCTGGCCGCGCTGGCCACCGCGCCGGTCGACCTGCTGCTGCGGGTCAACCTGCCGGTGGCACCGGACGCCCTGGCCGGCGTGCCGCTCGCCATGGGCGGCCGTCCCAGCCCGTTCGGCCTGGACCCCGAGCAACTGGCCGAGTGCCTGCGGCTGCTGGCCACCCCGGCCTTCGCCCGGCTGCGGCTGCGCGGCATCCACGCCCACCTGGCCAGCGGCCTCGCCCCGGCCGAGCACCTGGCCCTCGCCGAACGGGTGCTGGCCTGGGCGAGCGCGCTCCCGGTGCCCGTCGAGGAGGTCAACCTGGGCGGCGGCATGGCGGTGGACTACGTGGACCCGGCCACCCGGTTCGACTGGCCCGGGTACGGCGCGGGGCTGGAGCGGCTGCTGGCCCGGTACCCCGGGGTGCGGCTGCGGATCGAGCCGGGACGGGCGGTGAGCGCCTACTGCGGCTGGTACGCCACCGAGGTGCTGGACGTCAAGCGCAGCCACGGCGAGGAGTTCGCGGTGCTCCGCGGCGGCACCCACCACCTGCGCACCCCGGCCGCCCGCGGGCACGACCAGCCGTTCACCGTGCTGCCGGTCGACTCCTGGCCGCACCCCTGGCCCCGCCCGGCGGCGACCGGCGGCCGGGTCACCCTGGTCGGGCAACTGTGCACGCCGAAGGACGTACTGGCCCGCCAGGCGCCCGTCCCGACGCTGCGGGCCGGCGACCGGGTGGTGTTCGGCATGGCGGGGGCGTACGCCTGGAACATCTCGCACCACGCCTTCCTGATGCACCCGGCGCCCGGCTTCCACCTGCTGGACTGAGTGCTCCTGCTCGTGGGGCCTCTCCTACGGATCTTGCGCCAGGCTGGGGGCGATGCCCGGCGTCGCGCGCCCGGCAGGATCCGTAGGAGAGACCTTCGGCCCCGGGCTTCTCCACCCGCGGGTGGAGGTCCCGGTTCAACCCCCCCTGCCCACCCCGGGGCCGAGGTACCGCAGGGCCCGCGCGAGGAGTCTTGGGGACATGAACACCACCGAGTGGGGCGTGCAGATCGCCCTGATCCTCCTCGTGATCCGCCAGATGCGCGGCGGCAAGCTCGACCTGGCCAGCCTGGTGCTGCCGATCGTGCTGATCGGTGCCACCGCCGCGATCTACCTGAAGTCGGTACCGACCGCCGGCGGCGATCTCGGCCTGGAGCTCGGGCTGGCCGCCCTCGGCATCCTGCTCGGCACCGCGGCCGGCCTGACCACCCGGGTCTGGACCACCACGGAGGGTGCCTTCGCCAAGGCGGGCCTGCTCGCCGCGGCCCTCTGGGTGGGCGGCATCGGCACCCGGATCGCCTTCGTCCTGGCGACCGAGCACACCGGCTTCGCCCAGCAGGTCGCGAACTTCAGCCGCGACCAGCACATCAACGGCTCGCAGGCCTGGGTCGCCGCCTTCGTCATGATGGCCCTCGGCGAGGCCATCGCCCGGCTGGTCACCATCCGCCTGCGCGCCATCCGCCTGCGCACCGCCACCCCGGCCCGCCCGGTCCCCGCCAAGGCGGCCTGACCGCCAGGTGCTCCCGGAGTGCCCGGAGCTCCCGCCCGATCCAGCCGATCGGGCGGGAGCTCCGCGTTCCGTCCGAGCCCGAGGGGGCACGGCGTAGCGCACCCGGCAGGATCCGAAGAGCAGGCCTACCGACGGCCCCACGCCTCCCCCACCCCAGCGCGCACCTCCGCCCCACTGCACACCCGAGCCGGCCCGCCGCCGACACCCAGCGCCACCCCCAGCGCCGGTAGCGCGGCCGCGGCCAGCAGTGTCCCGTCGAGGGACCAGGCGCCCAGCCGACCGCCCAGTGCGACGCCGAGGGCGAAGCCGGTCAGCTTGAGACTCGCCCCGGTGGTGAAGACCTGGCCGCGGAGCCGCTCCGGTGCCTCCTGGTGCCGGAGCGTGAAGAGTGCGGTGAGCTGCGGCCCGTCCGCCGCGCCGAGCAGCAGCGACCCGGCGAGCAGCGACGGCGCGCGGCCCGTGGCGGCGAGCAGCAGGGCGAGGCTCTGCGCGGCCAGCGTCCAGCGGAGCACCCGCAGCGGGGCGGGGCGCTGCGGGAGGCGGGGCAGCAGTGCGTTGGCCGCCAGGCCGGCCGCGGCGACCAGGGCGAGCAGCAGGGGCCCGCGCCCGGCCGCGCCCAGCACCCGGGTGCCGAGCTGGGGCAGGCAGGCGACCAGCATCCCCTGCGCGGCGGCGGCGCAGACGGAGCCGGCCGTTGCCCGGGCCAGCGGCCGGCTGCGCAGCACAGCCCGGGCACCGGCCCCGAGGTCGGCGCGCAACCCCTGGAGCCCCCGCAGCCCCCGGAGCGCCCGCGCGTCCGCGCCCGCACCGGCGCGCGCCACCACCCTCACCCCCGCCGGGAGCTGCCACGCCACCGGTACCGCGCCCGCGATCAGCCCGACGGCCACCAGGACCGCCGCCCGCGCCCCGCACCCCGCGGCGACCGCGCCGGCCAGGGCGGGCCCGACCAGGGCTGCACGTCGAAGGTCGCCGCGTCCAGCGCCGTGGCCCGGGCCAGTGCGTCCGCCGGGACCAGGCGCGGCAGTTGCGCGGTCCAGCCGCCGGAGAGCGCGGGCCCGAGCAGGCCGCCGGCCGCGGCGAGCAGCGCGACCGCGGGCAGCGGGAGCCGGCCCAGGCCGACCAGCACGGCGGTCAGCGTCGCGGCGTAGCCGGCGAGTGCGGCGGCCAGCAGCCGGCCGGGGCGGGCCGCCCGGTCCAGCAGCGCGCCGACCACCGGACCGCCCACGGCGGCGGCCGCGGTGAGGGCGGCCGGCAGGGTGGCGGCGGCCGAGGTCGATCCGGTGGCCGCAAGTGCCGCGAGCAGCAGGGCGGGTATGGACATCTCGTCACCGGTGCGGGCAGCCGCGGCGCCGAGGAGGTAACTCCGTTCGGTCACCCGACGAACCTTACGCATGTAACGCAAATCTGCGCCAGATGCGTTACATTGCCACCATGGCTCCGTCAAACCACCCCACCGGGCACTCCGCCAGGCCGCCCGCCGACCTGCCGCCCACCCACGTGCCGCCGTTCCGCCGGCCGCCCACCCCGCAGCCGGTCACGAGCCCCACCCCCGCCCCCGACGACTGGTCCACCCGCCACTCGGTCAGCACCGCCGCGCAGCGCACCGTCGCCCTGGTCAACGCGCTCACCGCCGACGCGCCCAGCGCCGACCAGGTCGCCCAGGTGCTGCGCGAGTACGGCGAGCCGGACCCGATCGCCCTCACCGACCAGGACCTCGTCGAACTGCGGGACGCCGCAGGGCTGTTGCGCGAGGTCTTCACGGCCGAGGACACCGACGCGGCCGCCGCGGCGCTGAACCGGCTGTTGACCGAGCACACCGGCCGACTGCGGCTGACCTCGCACCGCGGCGCCACCCCCTGGCACCCGCACCTCGACGCGGACGACGACGGACCGTGGGGCGCCTGGCTGTTGGCCGCCTCCTGCCTGGCGCTGACCGTGCTGCTCTGGGACCGCCAGCGCCCGCCGGGCGGGGTGTGCGCCTCACCGAGCTGCGGGCAGGTCTACCTCGCCCAGGGCAGCGGCCCGACGCGCCGTTACTGCTCGCGCCGCTGCGCCACCCGCGAGCGGGTCGCCGCCCACCGCCGCGCCGGTTCGGCGAGTTGACCCCGGGACGCCGGGCGGTAGCACCCGACCCGCGCCGCCCGGCGCCCGACCGTCAACCCGACACACCCCAGATCACCCGTCAGGTCCCATCACCCGTCAGGTCTCCCTCTTCCCGGCACCATTAGGCTAGGCTAGCCTTCCTTAGGTACTCCTTGCCTGACCGCCTCGGGCTCTCCCCCACGTGCGCCGCGACGGCCGGCCCGGCCGGACACCGTCCGCGGACGTGCCATGCCCAGACCCGAGGAACGACCGTGCCCGTTGCCCCTGCCACCGACGCCCCCGAGCGCCACGCCGCGGTGTACTGCTGGCCGCTCCCCGGCCGCGACCTCCGGGACGGCCTCGACCTCCAGGAGTCGGTGGCCCGCGAGCAGGCCGCCGCCCGCGGACTGCCGCTGGCACCCCGGCACGTCTTCGCCGACACCCGGCCGCCCGCCACCCCGCAGCCCGCAGCCTTCGCACCCGGCTGGGCGGCGCTGGTCGAGGCCGTCCGGGCCGAGGAGTTCGGCCACCTCTGGCTGTACCGCGCCGAGCGCCTGGCGGACCACCCGTGCGCGCTGGCCGAGTTACTCGTCCTGGCCGACCGGCACCGGCTGCGCCTGTACGGCCATCCGCGTGACCTGAACGACCCCGCCGAGCGCGCGGCGCTGCTGCGCCCGGCCGAGCGGGCCTGTCGGGCGGCCCGGCAGACCTCGGAACGGGCCCGCACCGCCCACCGCGCGGCCGCCGAGGCGGGCCGCACCCACGGCGGCGGGCTGCGCCGCTTCGGCTACACCCCGGGGATGACCGAACTGGTCGAGCACGAGGCCACGGTGGTCCGCGAGCTCTTCACCCGGTACCTGGGCGGCGAGTCGCTGCGCTCGCTGGCCGTGGACCTGAACACCCGTCAGGTCCCCACCGCCTACGGCAACAAGTGGACGGTCAGCGGCGTCGGCCGGCTGCTCGAGGCTCCCCGCTACGCCGGGCTGCGGCTGCTCGGCGGCGGCATCCTGCGCTCCCCCGAGGGCGGCTACCTGCGGGCCGGCTGGCCCGCCTGCGTCAGCGTGGCCGACTGGGAGGCCGCCCAGGCCCTGCGCGTCCGGCGGATCCGGGAACAGGCCGAGACCCGCAAGCCGCGCCGCGCCTACCCGTTGACCTCGCTGGTCCGCTGCACCCGGTGCGAGCGGCACATGGTGGGCTCGATGGTCGGCAGCTACCCGACCTACGCCTGCACCTCCAACAGCAGCCTGGAGGCCGAACACTGCTCGCGCCACATCGGCGCCGAGTCATTGGAGGCGCACGTCGCCGAGCGGGCGATCACCCTGCTGGAGGCGCTGCCGCCGGAACCGGCCGACCCGACGGGGGTGTTCGGCCGGCACCGGGCGCTGGACGGGGTGCCGACCGGCACCGCGGCGCGGTTCGGCTGGCCACGGCTGACCCCGGCCCGCCGGGCCGCGGTCTTCCGGCACTTCTTCAGCGCGGTGCGGATCTCGGCCTCCTCGACCAGCCGCAGCGTCTTCGACCCGGGCCGGATCGAGATCCTGCCGCGCGCCCGCTGCTGAGCCTGCCCGGCCCGCCGCCGACCCGCGCCACCCACCGCGCGCCGCCGCCGGGCCGCTCACCGCACCGCCCGGCGCTCACCCGCCGCCCGGCGCCCCACCCGCGCCACCACCGCCGCCCCCGGGATCGCGCAGCATCCGCAACCGCTGCTGGTACTCCGTCTCGTCGATCTCCCCGCGCGCGTAGCGCTCCCCCAGGATCCGCTCGGCCTCACCCGCCGCGGGCGGGTGGTGCCAGCCGCCGGGCGCCGGCGCACCGCCGACCGCCGAGGCGTGCTGGTGACGGCTCGCCAACAGCCGGTACACCAGCACGATCAGCACCACCAGCAGCACGAGCAAGAGGAACCCGCCGATCGTGAAGATCCAGAACCCGGCGTGCCAGCCGCCGGCTCCGCCCCCATGGTGAAAGCGGTGGAAGTACATCCCACACCACCTCTCCGACCTCGGCCCCGAGGCCGTCCGTGCCGCACCCCCGGTTGTCGAATTCCCTCCAGTGTGCGCCCCGAAGATGAGGGCTTCGTAAGCGTCCGAACGGCCCGGTCCCGCCCCGCCCACGGCGCGGCGCTCGCCCGGCATCGATGGGATGATCCAGGAAGGACTGCCCCCGGCCAGGCAGGAGGGATTCATGGTCGACCCGGTCGCCCCGCTCCCGATCCTCGACGACACCCAGGCCCGCGCCCTGCTGGCCACCCTGGACGCCGCGCTCGCCGACCAGCCCGAGCTGGACGCGCTGCTGGCCGACTACCAGCTGGTCCGGCAGGTGCTGGACCGCGCCACGGTGGGGGTCGCCGTGCTCGACCTGGAGCTGCGCTTCCGCTACGTGAACCGGGCGCTGGCCGAGATCAACGGGGTGCCGGCCGACCGGCACACCGGGCGGTGCCTCGCCGAGGTGGTCCCGGAGATCGACGTGCCCGCCGCCGAGACCGCGCTGAACGCGGTGCTGGCCGACGGCGTCGCCCGGACCCACACGGTCGAGGGCACCACCCCGTCCGGCCCGGCCGACGAGACGCGCTGGTGGCACAACGCCTACCACCGGCTGGAGTCCACCGCCGGGATCCCGGTGGGCCTGGTGGCGATCGTGCTGGAGATCACCGAGGACCGCCGGATCCGCCACGCCCTGGACCGGGCCCGCACCCGCCTGGCGCTGCTGGACGAGGCGGCGACCCGAATCGGCACCACCCTCGACGTCGACCAGGCCTCCAAGGAGCTGACCCGGCTGCTGGTCCCCCGGCTGGCCGACGCCGCCGTGGTGGACGTCGTGGTGCCGGACCGGCACAGCGGCGCGGCCGGCGAGCTGCTGACCATGCAGCGCCTGGCCCTGAGCACCACCGCGGAACTGGTCGGCACCGGCGCCTCGATCGGCGGCGCCGGCGCGTTGATCCGCCCGCAGGTCGGCTCGGCGGCCGAGCGGTGCGTCACCGGCCAGGCACCGGTGGTGCTCAACTTCCCCTCCGACGAGGAGCTGCGCGCCGCCGCGACCAACGCGGCCAGGGTGGCCGGGTACCGCCGGCTCGGCCTGCACTCGGCGGTCTACGTGCCGCTCACGGCCGGCGGGCAGGTGATCGGCGTGGTGATCGTGGCCCGGGGCGGCGAGTCGCCCGGCTTCACGCCGGACGAGGTGGCGCTGATGGTCGAGCTGGCCGGCCGGGCCGGCTCCGGGATCAGCAACGCGCAGCGCTACGCGCACGAGCACGAGTCCGCGCTGGCCCTGCAGCGGGCGCTGCTGGCCGAGCCGATGTCCCCGCACCCGGACGTCGAGTGCGCCGGCCGCTACCTGCCGGCCGGCGCCAGCGCGGAGGTCGGCGGCGACTGGTACGACTCGGTGGCGCTGCCCGGCGGGCGCTCCCTGCTGGTGGTGGGCGACGTGATGGGCCACGGGCTGGACGCGGCCGCCACCATGAGCGAGTACCGCTCGCTGATCCGTGCGCTCGCCCTGCAGCGGCGCTCACCGGCCGGGATCCTGCGGGAGGCGGAGCGGATCACCGGCGCGCTCGGGCAGGAGCGGGTGGCCACCTGCGTGCTGGCCCTGCTCGACCCGGCGGCCCGCAGCTGCACCTTCGCCACCGCCGGCCACCTGCCGCCGTTCCAACTGGACCGGCCGCACCGGCGCGGCCGGCTGCTGCGGCTGCCGGTCGGCCCGCCGCTGGGCAGTGCCTGGGGCGGGCACGAGCAGCTGACCCTGCCGTTCGCCCCCGGCAGCACCCTGCTGCTCTACACCGACGGCCTGGTGGAGCGGCGCCACCGCGACATCGAGGAGTCACTGGCCGCCCTCGGCGGGCTCGACTTCGACGCCGCCGCGCCGCTGGAGCACCTGATCGACACCGCCCTGACCGGCCTGGCCGCCGGCCACGGCGAGGACGACGTGGCCATCCTCGCCACCCGCCTGGCCGAGGCCGACTGACGACCTGGGCTTCCTCTCCCCTCCCGTCACGCCTCGCCCGGGTGCCAGTTCGGCCACTCCCAGGGGTGGTCCTGCCAGCTGACCTGCTCCGGGTCGTCGAGGTCGAGCTGGGGGAAGAGGCGCGCCGCCTCGGCCCGGAACTCCTGCTGGTCCACCGGTTCCCAGGCGTGCCCGCGGAACCGGACCAGGCGGTAGCGGCTGTCGCTGCCCAGCGGGGCGACCTCGACCAGCGGCTCGTGACTCGCGTAACTGTTCATACCCCCAGGCTCGCCGCCCGGGCTGCCGCACGCCAACGGTCGGGAGCTGCCGTTGGGCCGATGGGGAAAGCGGCCACATCCGACCACGCGGAACCTCTTGACCCCGGGAGAATTAGGGGCAAACTGGTCTGTACACCGGAAAACCGGAGAGAGCCACACCGCCCGCTGAGACGTCCGGCGAGCCGTCCGAGTGACCCAGATCCAGGCTCTGGCCAGGCCCCCGAGCGGCCCGCCCGACACCGGAGCGCACAGCGACGGCTGAACGCCCACGGACCCCGCGAACTCCCCGGGGGCCGCCGCATGCCCGGCGCCCTTCCGCTGCCTCGCCGTTCGCGACGCACCCGCCGCACCGTGCGCCCCGCCCCCGGTGCCCACCGACGTTTGAAGCGCCTGCCCGCACGCCAGTCATCATGCATGACCGACTCTCCGCTTCCCCTGCTGCTCGCCGCCGAGGTCCGCGAGGCGCTCGCCCACCGCCGTCCGGTGGTCGCCCTGGAGTCCACGATCATCTCGCACGGCCTGCCGCGGCCCCGGAACCTCGCCGTGGCCCAGGAGTTGGAGGCCCTGGTGCGGGCCGGCGGCGCGGTGCCGGCCACCGTCGCGGTGCTGGACGGCGTGGCCCACGTCGGCCTCGGCAAGGCCGAACTGGAGCGGATCGCCGACGACCCCGCGGTCCGCAAGCTCAGCTTCCGCGACCTCGCCCCCGCGCTGGCCACCGGCGCCAGCGGGGCGACCACCGTCTCCGCCACCGCCTTCCTGGCCGCCCGCGCCGGCATCCGGGTCTTCGCCACCGGCGGGCTCGGCGGCGTGCACCGCGGCTGGGCCACCACCCTGGACGAGTCCGCCGACCTGCCGCTGCTCGCCCGCACCCGGATCACCGTGGTCTGCGCCGGCGTGAAGTCGATCCTGGACGTGCCCGCCACCCTGGAGCGGCTGGAGACGCTCGGGATCACCGTGCTCGGCTACCGCACCGACTCCTTCCCCGGCTTCTACCTGACCAGTTCGGGGCACCCGGTGGACTGGACGGTGACCGACCCCGCCGAGGTGGTCGCGGTGATGCGGCAGCAGGACCGGCTCGGCGGCCTCTCCTCCGCCCTGCTGGTGACCAACCCGGTGCCGCCCGAGCAGCAGTTGGACCAGGCGCTGCACGACCGGGTGCTGGCCGAGGCGCTGGCCGCGGCCGAGGCGGCCGGCGCCACCGGACAGGCGGCCACCCCGTTCCTGCTCGGCTACCTCACCGAGCACACCGCGGGCGCCTCGCTGGAGGCCAACCTGGCGGCGGTGCGCGGCAACGTGCGGTTGGGTGCCGAGATCGCCACCGCCTGGGCGGAGCACCCGGCGTGACCGGCCCGGGCGGCGTGCTGCTGGTGATCGGCGACGTCGCCACCGACATCGTCGCGCTGCTGGGCGGCCCGCTCGCCCCGGCCACCGACACGGCCGCCCGGATCTCGCTGCGGCCGGGCGGCTCGGCGGCCAACACCGCTGCCTGGGCGGCGCGTTCGGGGGCCGAGGTGCGGCTGCTGGCCCGGGTCGGGGCCGACTTCGCCGACTGGCACCGGGCCGAGTTGCTGGCCTGCGGCGTCCACCCGGTGCTCACGGTCGACCCGCAAGCCGCCACCGCCACGGTGATCGCCCTGGTGGACGCGGCGGCCGAGCGCAGCTTCCTGACCGACAGCGGCGCCGCCCACCACCTCGGCCCGGCCGACTGGGATCCGGCGCTGCTGGCCGGAGTCGGCCGGCTGCACCTCTCCGGCTACCTGCTCTTCAGCGCGCCGGGCCGGGCACTGGCCCGGGTGGCGATCACCGCCGCCCGGGCCGCCGGGGTGCCGGTCAGCGTGGATCCGGCCTCCACCGGCTTCCTCGCCGAGCTGGGTCCGGCGGCCTTCCTGGCCGCGGTCGCCGGCGCCCAGCTGCTGCTCCCCAACCTGGCGGAGGCCCGGTTGCTGAGCGGCACCGCCGATCCGGCCCGGGCGGCCGAGCGACTCAGCGCCGACTTCGGCCAGGCGGTGGTGACCCTCGGCGCGGCCGGCGCGCTGGCCGCCGAGCGCGGCGAACTGCGCGCCGTGGTACCGGGGGTGGCCACGGCCGCGGTCGACTCCACCGGCGCGGGCGACGCCTTCACCGGCGCCTTCCTGGCCGCCCGGCTGGCCGGCGCCGACCTGGCCGCCGCCACCGCGGCCGGCTGCCGCACCGGCGCCACGGCGGTCACCGTGATCGGCGGCCGCCCGGCAAGGAACTGAGACACCGTCAATCACTGGGCCCGGCAGCGAACTTCCGCAGCAGGTTCGCCGTCGCCATCTGCACCGCCTGCCGGTCCCCGTCCGGCACGCCCGGGCAACTGTCGCTGCGCAGCGCGCAGATCCAGTTCTCGGTCCCGGCGTCGAAGACCCCGGCCCGGCTCGGCGCGGTGTAGTAGGTGGTGTCGGCGGTGGTGGCCGGACCGAAGGCGCAGGCGAGCGGCGAGTGGGCGAGCACCGCGAGCGGCGCCGGCGCCGGGTTGCCGGCGTCGAGGTGGTCCGCCTCCGGCCCGACCAGCCCGGCGAGCTGCTGCCCGGCCCGCACCCCGGTGCCGGCCCAGATCCAGTGCGTCGGATCGGCCACCACCAGCGGCCCGTCGGTGGCGGTGTAGCAGGCGTAGGCCTGGCCGGTCAGGGCGCTCTGCGGGTCGGCGTCCGGCGGGTCCGGCCAGTTGCCGGTGACCCGGGCGTCGTCCTTGCCGTAGAGCGGATCCTCCTGCGGCACCTTGTAGTTGACCTCCACCCGGTCGGCACCCAGTGCGGAGCCCTCGAACCGGATCCGGCGGTAGATCGCGTTGGCGCCGAGGAAGGCCAGGTTGCTCCCGTGGTCGCGGGCCGCGGTGAGGGTGGCGCGCATGGCCGGCGACCAGTACTCGTCGTGGCCCTCGCTGACCACCGCGGCGGCGCCCGCCAGCGACTGCGGGTCCTGGTCCAGGTCGAGTCCGGTCCGGTAGCCGAGCGGCAGGCCGAGCCGTTCGGCGAAGGCCACCAGCGGCTGCTCCAGGGTGAAGTAGTCGGCGGCCCCGTCCTGGTCCTGGTACGGCCGGTCGAAGCTGACCGCGCGGGCCCGGGTGGCCGCGCTGCCGTCCGGACCGGTGTAGAGGTTGGCCCCGCCCCAGGTGTTGTAGGCCTGGTAGGAGGTCACCGCCTGGAGCAGCACCACCGTGCCGGCCACTGAGGGCGACTCGACGGTGAGCGGCACCCAGCGGTGGCCGCCGGAGGCCGCGTCCAGCCGCAGCAGGTAGGAGCCGGGCGGCCAGCCGTCGGTCGGCACGCTCAGGCTCCGCTGCCAGGGCGCCACCGCCGTGCCGCGCGCGTGGACCACCGCGGCCGGCTGCCGCACCCCGGGCACCGGCGGCGAGCTCCAGACCAGCCGCGCCCGGGCGCCGCCGTACCAGCCGAACCGGTAGGCCCGCACGGTGAAGGAGCTCGCCGTGGTGGAGACGAACATGCCGACCGGCGCACCCGGGCGGACCCCGGCGTGGTCGGCGAAGCCCTGGATCTCCTCGGTGGCACCCGGCGCGCTGATCGGCCAGTCGGGACTGCCGGGCAGCGCGTTCTCGGCGGCCACGGTCCACGGGCCGGCAGCGCCGCCCGGGCGCCCCGCGGACCCGGGCGGCGACGAGGACGGGAGCAGGGACGAGGCCGGACCGGACCCGCCCGGCGCGCCCGCACCGGAGCAGGCGGCGAGCAGCAGCGCGAGCCCGGCCGACAGGGCTCGCCAACGGACGCCGGTAATAGCCACTTCTGCCTCTTGTCACTTACTCGATTCTGAGTACAGTGGACTCCGCCAGCCCGGCAGTAACACCTGATCTCCAACTAAGACCATTACATCAGGGGGACCTCCATGCCCGACACCCGCCTCACCGCCCCGGACACCGACCGCGCCTTCTGGACCGACTGGCAGCGCAGTTGGGACCGCCAGCAGCAGTGGTACCTGCCCGACCGCGAGGAGCGCTTCCGGGTCATGCTCGACCTGGTCGAGGCGGTCACCGGCCCCGCCCCGCGGATCCTCGACCTCGCCTGCGGCACCGCCAGCATCAGCGGCCGCCTGCTGGCCCGGCTGCCCGGGGCACGGAGCGTCGGGGTGGACCTGGACCCCGCGCTGCTCGACATCGCCCGCGGCAGCCACGGCGACGAACCGCGGCTGACCCTGGTCACCGCCGACCTGCGCGACCCGCAGTGGACCGCCGCACTGCCCGCCGGCCCGTTCGACGCCGTGGTCACCGCGACCGCGCTGCACTGGCTGGACACCGAGGTGCTGCGCCGCGTCTACCGCGACCTGGCCGGCCTGCTCCGCCCCGGCGGGCTCTTCCTGAACGCCGACCACAGCCCGCAGCCAGCCACCCCGCTGCTGAACGCGGCCCTGCGCGCGCACGAGCAGCTGCGGCAGCAGCGCGAGCAGGCCGACGGCGTGCTGGACTGGCAGCAGTGGTGGCAGGCCGCGGCGGCCGAACCGCGGCTGGCCGAGTCGGTGGCCGCCCGCTCGGCGATCTACCGCGACCACCGGGACGGCGCCATCCACCCCGTCGAGTGGCACACCGCCGAGCTGCTCGCCGCCGGCTTCCGCGAGGCGGGCCTGGGCTGGCGCTCGGTCTCCGACGCCATGGTGGCCGCCGTCCGCTGACAGGCCACCCGCCGACCGGCCGAGCGACTGCGGCCGCGACAGCAACAACAGCGACAGCGACAGCGACAGCGACAGCGACAACGGCCCACCGGTCCCCACCGGCGGGCTCAGTCCTCCGCCGAACGGGTCTGCTCGGCCGCCCGCTCGGCGGCCCGCACCTCGGCGGCCACCTCCGCGGCCGGGCGGCGCAGCAGGGTGCCGCCGTGCCGGGCGGCCAGCTCGTCGGCCGGTTCGGGCTGCCGCTCGTGCAGTTCGACGATCAGCATCGCGTGCCCCTCGGCCAGGTCCCGGCTGTACACCAGCAGGCCCTCGGCGCCGTCCTGGAACTGCCTCAGCTCGGCCGCGCCACCCAGCACGGTGCCCGCCGTCCAGCCGAGCAGCACCCCGACCGGGCCGCCGAACAGCCCGAGCAGGCCGCCGACGATCCCGGTCGCCACGGTCGGCGCGCCCGCGCCGCGCACCCAGCTCTCCGGGGTGTCCAGCAGCCCCTCGGCCGAGCGCCGCAGCACCGCCGCCTGCCGGGCGCCGGGCAGCTCCTTCGCCTCGCCGAACGCGACGTGCGCGGCCACCGGATCGCCGAAGGTGATGAAGAGCATGCTGTGCGTCTCGTCCGCCATCGTTTCTCCCTCTCGGCTGCCCGCCCACGCGGCCCACTCCTGTTGAGCACGTTAGGCTCCGCAGGCTGAACCGGCGTCAACTCGGCGGCCATCCGGGGGGTCACCGGCACGGGCGATGCCGGAGCGCAGCGTGCGACACGCGCGAGCGCAGGTGACGGTGTCATGGTGCGGACCGGCCTGGACGCGGACAATCGGCCCATGTCGCTCCGCACCGCGCTCGCCGTCCCCGCCCGCTACGGTTCCCTGGCAGCCGGCATGCTCCCGGTGCTCGCCTTCCCGTCGCTGAACCTGGAGCCCCTGGCCTGGGTCGGGCTGATCCCCGCCCTGCTGCTCTTCCGCGCCGCCCCGACGGCCCGGGAGGCCGCCGTGCGCGGCTGGTGGTTCGGCACCGGCTACGTGCTGGCCGCCATGTACTGGCTGCTGCCCTCGGTGGGCCCGGCGCTGCCGCTGATCGCGATCGTCTTCGGCACCCTGCAGACCGGGCTCGGGGCGGCCGCCCGGGCCCTGCTGCGCCCACCGCTGACGGTGCGCCGGGCCCTGGCCGCCCTGGTGGTGCTGCCTTCGCTCTGGGTGGTGGCCGAGTTCGCCCGCTCCTGGCAGGCGCTGGGCGGCCCGTGGGCGCTGCTCGGCGCCACCCAGTGGCAGCACCCGGCGCTGCTGGCGCTGGCCTCGCTCGGCGGGATCTGGCTGCTCAGCGCCGCCGTGGTCGCGGTCAACACCGGTGTGCTGCTGGCGCTGCTGGCCGCGCACACCCCGGTGCGGGCGCTCGGCGCGCTGGCGGCGACCGCCGTCCTGGTGACCGGCCCCGCCGCGTTCGCGCTCACCCCGGCACCGCGCCCGGTCCGCACCGCCACCATCGACCTGGTCCAGCCCGGCTTGACCCCCGACGGAGCCGCCCGGCTGGACGCCTCGGCCGCGCTCACCGCCGCCCTGGCCGCGCCCGGCGCCCAACGCCCCGACCTGATCGTCTGGGGCGAGAGCAGCGTCACCACCGACCTGGCCCGGGACACCGCCACGCTGGCCCGGCTGCGCGCCCTGTCGGCCGCCACCGGCAGCGAACTGCTGGTCAACGAGGACGCCCGGAAGGGCGACGGGCACATCTCCAAGGACGCGGTGCTGCTGGACGCGAGCGGCGTCCAGGCCCGCTACGCCAAGATGCGGCTGGTCCCGTTCGGCGAGTACATCCCGTTCCGGGGGGCGCTCGGCTGGCTGACCGGGATCAGCAAGGCGGCCGCCGAGAACCGCACCCCGGGCCACAGCTTCCACCTCTTCGAGCCGACCGACCACACCGGGCGCCCACTGCCCGCCGGGGTGCTGATCTGCTTCGAGTCCGCCTTCCCCGACCTGTCCCGCACCGCCACGCTGCAGGGCGCCCAGTTGCTCGTCTACCAGTCCGCCACCTCGACCTTCCAGGACAGCTGGGCCCCCGAGCAGCACGCCTCGCTGGCCGCGCTGCGGGCCGCCGAGACCGGGCGCCCGGTGGTGCAGGCCGCGCTCACCGGCGTCTCGGTCGCGTTCGACCCGCAGGGCCGCGAGCTGGCGGCGTACGGCACCGGGCAGCGCGGGGTGCTCACCGTCCGGCTGTCGCTGCCCTCCCCCGACGCCCGCACCGTCTACGACCGGATCGGCGACGTGGTGCCCTGGACCGCGCTGGCCGTCACCGCCGCAGCAGCCGGCGCCGCGCTGCACCGCTCCCGCCGCCGGACCACCACCCAGCGCCCCGACCGCGCGGCCCGTCCCCAGCCCGCCGCGCGCCGCTGACGCCGGTCCGGCACCCCCCGGACACCGGCGGGGCACCACCCGCGCACCGGCCGGGCCCTCACTCCTTGCGGGCCCGGCTGGGCTGCACCCGCGGCGGCTCGCCGGGCATCTTCGGGTGGTCCGGCGGGTACGGCAGCTCGCCCAGGCCCTCGTCCTGCTCCTGCCGCTCGGCCAGCTCCAGCACCGCCTCCAGCCCGAACGCCTGCCCGGCCATCCCGGCGTACGGGTCGCCCCGCTCGGCCAGCCGCGCGGGCACCGTGCGCAGCGTGAAGTCCCCGGGTGCGGCGTCGTCCAGTTCGTTCCACTCCAGCGGGGTGGAGACGGTGGCCTCGGGACGGGCGCGCAGCGAGTAGGGCGAGGCGATGGTGCGGTCGCGGGCCATCTGGTTGTAGTCCACGAAGACCTTCACCCCGCGCTCCTCCTTCCACCAGTGGGTGGTCACCCGGTCGGGCATCCGCCGCTCCAGCGCCCGGCCGAGCGCGATCGCGCAGCGCCGCACCTCGGGGAAGTGCCAGTCCGGCCGGATCGGCACGTAGACGTGCAGGCCGCGGCCGCCGGAGGTCTTCGGCCACCCGGTCAGCCCGCACCCGGCGAGCACCTCGCGCAGCTGGTGGGCGGCGCGGACGGCGTCGGTGAAGTCGGTGCCGGGCTGCGGGTCCAGGTCCAGGCGCAGCTCGTCGGGGCGGTCGGTGTCGGTGCGGCGCACCGGCCAGGGGTGGAAGGTGAGGCAGCCCAGGTTGGCGGCCCAGAGCACGGCGGCCGGCTCGCCCGGACAGATCTCGTCGGCGAACCGTCCGCTGGGGAAGGCGATCCGGGCGGTGGGCAGCCACTCCGGCGTGTTCTTCGGGGCCCGCTTCTGGTAGAAGAACTCGCCCTCGACCCCGTCCGGGAACCGCTGCAGCGTGGTAGGCCGGTCCCGCAGCCCGCGCAGCACCGCCTCGGCCACCGCCTGGTAGTACTGCGCCACGTCCAGCTTGGTGTAGCCGGGGCCCGGGTAGTACACCTTGCCCGGGTTGGAGAGCTTCACGGTCCGCTCCCCGACCACCAGCTCGACCGCCTCCGCCATCGCCGTCACCTGCCTCAGCCGGCATCCGTCCCGACCGGCATCCGATTGCCGTCCCAGCTGCCGTCCCTCCCAACGCTAGGGCCTGTCTTCAACCTCCCGCCTGCGGGGCGACGCCGGGGCACGCACCTCGACGGCTTCTCGTCAGTCGCCAATGCTCCGCATGGACTCCCTCCTCGGCACCGCCGATGCACGCACCCGTGGGGGCACCTCCCAGCCGCCAGGCTGGGGGAGCCGCCCCGCCCGCCCTTCGGGCGGACGACGGGAGTCTGAAGACAGGCCCTAGGGGCAATACCGGTGACTTTGGTGGGGTTCGCTCGTTGAGCGGGTTGTGCCAAGGCCTGGACAGGTGAAGTCGCCGGCGAGCGACCGGTTGTCGGATCGGATCGCGTTGGGGGTGTTGACGCGTGCC
>NZ_JBNQTI010000038.1:0-55730 GCF_050325825.1 Kitasatospora sp. LaBMicrA B282 | reverse complement strand
CTTCGCCCGCATGAAGGCCTGGAAGATCCTCCGTGACTGCCGCCTCAAGGGGGACGGCGTTCATACCGCCATGCTCGGCATTGCCCGCCTGCACAACCTGCTGCAGGCCGCGTAGCCGTTCACTCCTCCGGAGGCTCAGCCCACCAGGCGCCCATCAAAGATCAATAGCGGGACAGCCCTTAGAGCAGCGCGGCCACCTGCGCGGGGATCTCGGTGACGCCGTCCGCACGGCGGACCGCGTGCTTGCCCAGCGCTTCGGATACGTCGGTGAGCTGTGCGGCCTTGAGCTGACGGGAGATGACCGTGATCCTGTCCTGGAGCTCGCCCGCCACACCGGGGCCCGTGATCGTCCCCGCGAAGCGGTAGTAGTCCATGCCCGCGATGCTGGCGAAGAAGTCGCCGCCGGTGATCCGGCGCATCACCGTCTCGCGCTGAAGCCAGCTCGTGTACCCGGGCTGGATCGGGATCTCCAAGTAGTCCTTGAACGTCTCGTCCCGGTGCCAGTCCTGGCCGTAGGACACGGTGACCGAGGCCTTGACCACGGAGAACAGGTCCGCCTCCACCGTCGAAGAGACCGAGAAGCTCTTGGTGGTCCCGACGGTGACCTCCCCGCCGATGGTCCGTGTGATCACATCAGGCGTGCTGTTGGTGACGGCGGCACCGACACCCACCGGGGCCCCGTAGTCGAACGACTGCTGCTCGGAGCGGGCGATGACACTGACCCAGGGCACCCCCAAAAGCATGCCGAACACGTCGGCGTGGCGCGGGTCGGCGAGGTCCAGCGGGGTCATCGCGAGTGCCCGGGCGGGGTCGAGGCCCTCGGCACGGAGCTGGTGGTCGATCTCGGTGTTGTCGGCGGGCTGCACGAGAAGCGGCATGACGACCTCCTTCTTCCGGGAAGAGCCCCCGGAGACGTTGTCCAGCGCACGACATCATTCCTCTCCCGAAGGAGGATGACGGTGCAGTGGAGGAGCATTGGCCTGAACTCGTCGTGTAGTCATACCGGAGCTGAGGGTGATACGCGGTCGAGGCCGCTCCGCCGGCAGAGTAAGAGATCAGCGGAAGCTGGACGGGGACGGCGCCAGCGCCCGGCTGGCGCCCGGATCAGGGCGCCAGCGGATCACACCGGCATCACTGGTGCCCGCCGTGGCCGCCTGCACGCTGGGACGAACTACACGCCGTCGTCTCAGTCCTGTCGCGTCGGAGCGCCCAATGAGGGCGGGTCTTGGCCAACGCGCTGGCCGTGCTGGACTGAGGTCAGCACGGATCTTCAGCACCCGGAAGGGGCGGGGCCCGGGGCGGCCGGCTTTTCCTGGTTGGGATGGCGGTCGCCCCAGGGGTGGGGTCAGAGCCGGGTGGGCATGACCAGGGCGCGGAAGACGTCGGCCTGGTCGACGCCGTGCAGGAGGACGGGATCGAGCGCGGCGGTGAGGTTGATCCGCGTGACGGGGCCGCTGATCTGCCGGACGGCCCTGACGAGCAGTTCCGGCCGGAAGGCGATGGTCAGCGGCTCGCCTTCGAGGCCGGCGGCGATCCGGTCGCGGCTGCGGCCCTCGTGGTCGCTGCCGGCGCGCACGGTGATGTGGTCGGCGGCGATGTCCAGGACGATCAGGTCGCGCTCGCCCAGCAGGGGCTGGATGTGCTTGAAGGCGTCGGTCAGGTCCTGGGTGCCGGTGGTGGCGACGGACGTGAACGTGGTGGGGAACGGACGATCGGGGAGTACGCCGTCGATGATGGGGCCGGTGGCCCGCCGGCCGGGGATGCTGACGGCGTAGTGGCGCCCGGTGATGGCGAGTTCCACCTTTTCGGCGTCGGCGAACACGCGGGCGCCGTCACGAAAGACGCCGGCCGGAAGGATCGTGCTGCCCTGGGTGCGGGGCATGTCCAATCCTTCCCCCTTGACGGCCGGGTTGGGGGTCCAGGGCACGTTGGCGACGTGGATGACGTGGCCGTCGGTCGCGGAGAGCACCATCGTGGTGCCGCTGAGGGTGAACTCGACGCCGGTCGAGACCGAGCGCTTCTCGTCGACGCCTTCGGGCGCCACGGCGCGGGCACCCGCCGCGACGCGGGCGGCGGCTTCGGCCAGCGCGGCGCCGTCGACCGTGCCGCTCGCGTCCGGGACGGCCAGCAGGGCCGGGTAGTCGGTCAGCGCGAAGGTCGGCAGGGCGATGCGCACGGTCCCGCACGACAGGACGAGGTCGGTGCCGTCCACGGCCAGCGTGGTGGGCTGGCCCGGCGGGAGCGTCGTGACGACGTCGACCAGCAGGCGCCCGGGCACCAGGACGGTGCCCGCCTCGGCCACCACGCAGTCCTCCACCGCGCGGGTCGAGCGGTCGGTGTGGTGGTCGACACCCGCCAGGGTCAGGGTGTTGTCGGCGGCTTCGAGTCGTATGCCGGCCATCGCCGGAGTCGACGTGGTGTCGGGAATGGCTCGCAGCGCCCACTGTGCCGCGTCGGACAGCTTGTCGGTGTCGATGGTGAGCTTGATGGCCGGGCTCCGTTCAGACGGTGGTGCTGGTGCGGGCGACGGCGTCGCGCCCATTGCCGTGGGCGGCGGTCGCGGTCGCTTCGGCACCGGAGTTGGTAAGGCGGTCGGCGTTGAGGCTGTCCATCGCGCAGACCGCCTACACCAACCGGGCTGGCCGAGCCTGGTGCCCTGGCGGTGGCGTGCGCGTCGCTCGAACCAGTACCGCACACAACACGGCGACCCTCAGGTGGCGAGGGTTGGTGACAACTACCGCGTTCAAGTGACAGCTATCGCTGTCCGGCACAACAGCCAGTGGTCGCGTCAAGAAGGCGGGTTTGCGCCCGATGCGAACGTTTGTTCGAAGATGAGGGTGTGTCGTCCTCGCCCGTTCCCACGTTCGTGCCGTCGCCGGGTGATGCCCAGTGGGCGCCGCAGAACTTGATGGACGGGCCAGGGCGCAGCCGGTTCGTGGACTGCTGGACGCTGGTGTGGGTGCGCGTCGGTGGCCGCTGGGTGCTGGGGCTGCTGACCGTGTGGTGCCGGCCGTGGAACAGCGGACAGTGGATCGCGCACGTGCGCTGGGGCAAAGACGACCACGGTGACCCCGCCACGTGGGGGTGGCTGCTCTACGACCCGGCCACGATCCGCCCGGTGCCCGCACCGCCCGACGACGCCCCCGCCCCCACGCCCGTGTCTTGGGGCCGCGGATGAGCGCGCCCGCACCAGCATGGACCGCGGACGCCGAACGGCTGGCCGCGCTGCTGGAGGCCACCGCCCCCGCCCACCAGCACCTGCGGGCGCCGACGACCAACCGCTGCGCATCCCGGAGGTGCTGGCCGACCTGATCCTGGGCGGGGCGCTGGCCCGCGGGACGGTGGTCGAGGTGCCGGATGCCGGGTTGCGCCTGCTGCTGGCCGGCGCCGGCTGTTATCCGCCCCAGTGCGAGTCCGGGCTGAGTGCCTGTGTCTATACCTCGACCTTAATGAAGATTCGGAATTTTTCACGAGCCTCATCAGCCTGACGTGCGTTTCGGGGCTCGTCCGAATGGCTCGTGTGGAAGGCGCTCGGAAGCCGCGGTTGGTTGCATGGCATCGGTGCAGCAGGGTGCTGCTTTCACGAGGGGTGAACCATGTCTTCCCACCTGGGTGCGCGTCGGACGGGTCTTCTTACCGTCTTCGCGGTCACAGTCGGCCTGCTCTTGAGTCCGCATGCGCAAGCTATGACTGGTGGCACTCCGGCCGACCCTGGCCAGGACCTAGAGGACGTCGCGTTTCTCCATCCTGATGGGTCCTTGGCCTGCGAAGGATCGATCATCAGCGCGACTGCGATCCTGACCTCGGCAGCATGCGTCGACGGTGAGCACGGCGTGACCCTCGCGTTCCGTTACGGCTCCCACGACGACAGCGCGGGCGGGCACATCGGCTTGATCGGCGGCAGGGTGATCGACCCGGACTACAACCCGACCACACACGACTCCGACATCGCGGTGGTGCATCCTGTCCTGCCCGTGGTGCTGGACGCCAACGCGCAGCCCATCCAGCTGGCCTCCGACGGATCAGACCCCGGCCCCGGTAGCACGGTCATCGAATCAGGTTGGGGGAATGCCGCTACACAACAGGCGGCCCGAGCCGTCGCCCCCAACCTGTTGCAGCAAGCGCAGTTCATGGTCATCCCTGGTGCAGAATGCCAGTCTGCACTGGGCAAGCCTGTCAACTCGGCGACCATGATCTGTTCCTCCAGTCGGAACGCAGCCGAGTGCTTCGGCGACTCAGGCGCCCCCATGTTCTCCTACGGGACGGATGGCCGACCGGTCCAGGTGGGTATTGTCTCGTGGGGGCCGCGCACGTGCTCCAACGCTCCCACGGTGCATGCCCGGGTGTCGTACAGCCTTGATTTCATCCAGAAGGCTTCGGCCGGGTAGTTCATCAGCTCCCAGCTCTCTCGGAGAGGTAGCCCGGCACTCCCTTTCCTCAGGTCTGATGTGATCCACCCCCTTTGGGGTTGATCACATCATCGCCCAGGCGCTGCTCGCAGGGTGGCGAATCTGCTGACGGGGCGTTCGCGGCCGTGGGAAGCTGGGGCCGTGCCGCTGTTCGCGGGTCCCTGGGACCTGTTGTTGATGGAGAGTCAGTCCCGTTGGGCTTCGCGGGGCGGGGGCTGGCCCTTGCGGCGGGACTGGCGCTGGGTGAGGCGCCTGGTCATCAGCGTGATCGCCGCCCAGGTGATCAGCGACTCGGAGTGCTGGATCAGCCGTTCGTAGTCGCGGGCGTGCCGGCGGGCGTGCATCACCCAGGCGTGCGAGCGCTCCACCACCCAGCGCCGGGGCAGGACGACGAACCCCTTGGCGTCCTTGGGCCGGTTGACCGTCTTGATGGTGAGGTTCAGGTACTTCTTCGCCCAGCTCACCAGTTGTCCGGCGTAGGCGGAGTCGGCCCAGACGATGGTGATCTGCGGGTGCATCAGGCGGAGCCGGAACAGCACCTCCTTGGCCGCGTCGCGGTCGGTCATGTCGGCCGGGGTGACCATGACGAACAGCGGCAGGCCCTTGGTGTCGACGACCAGGTGCCGCTTGCGGCCGTTGATCTTCTTGGCCGCGTCGTAGCCGCGCGAGTCCCGGCCGACGGTCTCGGCGGCCTTCACCGACTGCGAGTCGATGATCGTGGCGACCGCCCCGGGAGCGCGGCCCATCTGCCGTCGGACTTGCTGGCGCAGCTGGTCGCGTAGCTGGCCGATGACGCCGGCCGCCGCCCAGCGGGCCATGAAGCCGTAGGCCGTTCGCCAGGGCGGGAAGTCCTTCGGAAGTGCTCGCCACTTGCAGCCGGTGTCGACCACGTAGCGGATCGCGTCGACGATCTCGCGGCGCGGGTGCTTCTCCGGCCGGCCTCCCCTCGGGGTCTCGCAGGCCGGGGTGGGCAGCAGCGGCTCGATCAGGGCCCACTCGTCGTCGAAGGTGTCCGACGGGTAGCAGCGGCGCCGGGCCATGCCGTCGGCCTCCCCTCAGAGAGAGGCTCGGGCCAGCCGCTTCGCGGCCGGCCCGAGCAATCAGGAGTCGATGAAGTCGGCGATCACGTCGAGCGTGGACTCCACCGAGTTGAGCTGGGTGTTCAGGTGCTTGATCCAGCGGCCCTTGGGCTGAAGTGCCGCGTGCGGGGCCACGACCGAGGTGATGAACCGGCGGATCTTGGTCAACTTCTCGCGGATCACCGCGACTTCGTAGGCCTGCAGCTCGGCTGGGTCGGAGCAGAACTTGTAGCCCTCGGTGCGGTTCCAGATCAGTGGCGGCCAGCCACGCTCGGCGATGATGTCGCGTAGGCAGGCCAGCCCCGCTCTGACCTGGCTCGGGCTCAAAGCCGAGGCCCGGGCCAGCTGGTCGAAGACCAGGCCGGCCGGGCGGGCCTCGAACAGCACGAAGCGCACGGTGTCCGCGTGCCGCTCGGCGGCGGGCGACCTGGGCTGGGAGGCGCGTGGCATGCCACTACTCGCCCTGCAGCAGGCGGGCCAGCTCGCCGTCGACGTCCACCTTCCCGGTGTCCACCGCCGTCTCGATCCAGTCGAGGGTGGCCCGGCAGGCGGCAATCCGCTCGTGGATGATCGCCTGCTCGTCCGGGTTCAGCTGCCGGTCGCGCAGGCCCGGGACGACCCGGCCTGCCGCGGCGACGAACGCGTGGCAGGCGGTCACCAGGGCCAGGAACTCCACCGACCGGTCGATCTGGCGGACCGCCGGCGCCACCGGGCTGGCCTGCGCGAAGTGCTCGCGGGCCTGCCGGCCGCGCTCGACCTGGGCGTGGTTGACCTGGTGGCGGGCGGTGTGCCTGTTGACCGGACTACCGGACGACACACCGTGGTGCTGAACGGAGCACGTGCTGGCTGACCGGTAGACCTCACTCGTGATGAGAGTGAGGATCGGGTGAGGTCGTTGGACGAGGCGGAGCGGGATCTCGCTGCCATCCGCCTGCCGAAGTGGGGCAGGGTGGTCCCGGCCGAGGGCGTCGTGCCTTGGCTGGTGGTGGCCCCGGACGGGACGCCGGTGGTTCCGGTCCGCAGGTATTTGCACGACTTCGTGGCACGGAACCGGCCTGGCTCGGTCCGAAGTTACGCGTACGCGCTGCTGCGGTGGTGGCGGTGGCTGCTCGTCGTCGACGTCGAGTGGAGCAGGGCCACGTCCGCAGAGGTGCGGGACCTGGTGCTCTGGCTCCGGCAGACGTCCAAGCCGCGCAACTCACCACGCACACGGTCGGCGGCCACCGCGGGCACGGTCAACCCGATCACCCGCAAGCGCAACCTGAACGACCAGTACCAGCCCAGGACGATCCGGCACAGCAACGCCGTCATCCGCAGCTTCTACGAGTTCTGGATCGAGACCGGACACGGGCCCCTGGTCAACCCCGTGCCACTGGACCGCAGGGGCGGCCGGCCGAACGCCCACCACAACCCGCTCGAACCCTTCCGACCGGAAGGCCGGATCCGCTACAACCCCAAGGTCCCCAAGAACAAGCCGCGCGAGATCCCCGACGAGCGGTGGAACGCGATCTTCGGCGCCCTGCGCTCCAACCGCGACCGGGCCCTCCTCTCACTGGACATCAGCAACGCGGCCAGGGCCAGCGAACTCCTCGGCATCCGCAGCGTCGACCTGGACTGGGGCGACCAGCTGGTCAGGGTCAGCCGCAAGGGCAGCGACGACCTCCAGTGGCTGCCGGCCAGCCCGGACGCGTTCGTCTGGCTCCGCCTCTACCTCGCCGAACTCGGCCCCCTGGAGCCGAACGACCCGGTCTGGTGGACACTTCGCCGCCGTGACCGCGGCGACGGGCTTCGGCGCCAGCCGATGAACTACGAGGCCCTGCGCGCGGTGTTCCGCCGGATCAACGCGGTGCTGGCCACCAACTACACGATGCATGACCTGCGGCACACCGCCGCGCTGCGGATGAGCCGAGACAGGAACCTGACCCTGCTCGATGTGCAGACGATCGTGGGCCACGCCCACCTCAGCACCACCGCGGACGTCTACCTCATCGAGGACGAAGCCGTGGTGATCCGCCGCGTCGCCGAGCACCTGGCCCAGCGAGAGGAGCGAGCTCGCCAGCCCGCACCGCCGGTCGCCGCCGGCTACCACGCTGCCGACCTGGCCGTGCTCTTCGGAGGTCTCCCGCAGTGACCATGACCACGACCGCCAGGTCGGCATACCCCGTCCGGTCGGCTCCTCCACTCGAACCCCCGCAGACGACCGCTCCGGAGCGCGGACCGTTCGACAGCTTTCCCATCGAGAGAGTGCTGGAACTGCTGCCGTCGCTGGCCTCCTTCCCGCCGCCGACCGGCAAACGAAACCGGAGCAAACGTACCGAGCGCTCGCGCGGGACCGCCCGGATCCTGGACTGGCTGCTGACCTTCCCGGGCGACGGGTGGCAGGAGCGCTGGACCGTTTCGGGAGCCGACCGCAGCACCGAATGGATCGGCCAGGTCACGGCCGGATACGGGCGCGTCGAAGCAACGCGGCGAGAAACCACAACGGAGGGCCTGGCCTGCATTCTGCTGGCCAGGGTGGTGCGGCCGAGCTACGAGTTCCTCCAGTGCTACCGCTCGTCGGGGCTCCACCGCCAGGCCAAGCAGGAGTTCGGCTCCGAGTTGTTTGAGCAGGTCCGACGGGCCGGACTCGCCCGCGGAGTGATTCCCAGTCAGCTGAGCACGGCCGAGAACAGCCTGGTGAAGGTCTGCTTCCGCACCGGACGCGGACTTGCCCAGCTCACGGGCCGAGGACCTGGTCGCCTACCACGAGTGGCACCGGCGGACCTTCGCCAAGGCACCCGCCGGCCTTCACGCCGCCTGGGACCTGGCGCGCGACGCTGGCGTTCTGACCGAGGAGCTGCCCCTTCGCCGGACGCTCGCACGCGGGCCGCTGTCCACGGCACAACTCGTCGACCGGTATGGCATCCGGCCGGGCCCGGTCCGGGACCTTCTCGTGCGCTACCTCGACGAGCGCCGTCCCAGCCTGGACTACAGCTCCCTGTCCGGCCTGGCCAGCCAGCTGGTGGGCGCGTTCTGGGCCGACATCGAGAAGCACCATCCCGGGATCTCCAGCCTGCACCTGGCACCGGAGGCCGCCGAGGCATGGAAGCAACGGGTGAAGGTGATCACCCGGGAGGGCAAGGCCCCCGTCCCCCGCGAGAACTGGGTCAGCGTCCTGGCCGCGGTTCGCGCCTTCCACCTCGACCTCGCCGAGTGGGCTCTGGAGGACCCGAGCTGGGCGGTCTGGGCGGTTCCCAGCCCGGTCCGCCGCTCCGACACCGGCGGCTTCACCAAGGTCAAGAAGAAGGCCCGCGCCAAGATGCACCAGCGGGTGCGCGAACGCCTTCCCCGCCTGCCCGAGCTCGTCGCCACCGCCGAGCAACACCATGCCGACCAGCAGCGATTGCTCTCAGCGGCCGAGGCCACCCCGGTCGGCGAGACCTTCACCCACGGCGGCCGGCACTACCAGCGCGTCGACAGGAAGCACGACCGGAGCAGGAAGCGCCTCCACTACCGGCCCACCATCGTGCTCGCCCAGGACCCCGCCACCGGCGAGCAACTGGACCTCACCCGCAGCGAGGACGAGGCGTTTTGGGCCTGGGCGGTCATCGAGACCCTGCGGCACACCGGGATCCGTCTCGAAGAGCTGCTGGAGCTGACCCAGCTGGCGCTGGTGTCCTACCGGCTCTCCGACACCGGCGAGATCGTCCCACTGCTGCAAGTCGTCCCGTCCAAGAGCAACGAGGAGCGGCTTCTGCTCGTCAGCCCCGAGCTGGCCAGTGTCCTCGCCACCGTCATCAGCCGTCTCCGCGGGGACAACGACGGCATCGTTCCCCTCGTCGCCCGCTACGACCCCCACGAGCTGGTGACTGGCCTGCCTCTGCCGCACCTCTTCCAGCGCCGCGTCGGCTGGAAGCGCGACGTCATCACCACCAACATGGTCTACCAACTGCTCAACGACACCCTGGCCCGGGCCTCGCTGTCCGACCCGACCGGCCAGCCCTTGAACTACACGCCCCATGACTTCCGGAGGATCTTCGCGACCGAAGCCGTCGCTGGCGGACTGCCGGTCCACATCGCGGCCCGCGTCCTCGGTCACGCCTCGCTGACCACCACGGAAGCCTACGTTGCCGTGTTCCAGGACGACCTGATCCGCTCCTACCGGGCCTTCCTCGACCAGCGCCGGGCCGTCCGGCCTGCCGAGGAGTACCGCGAACCGACCGAGGACGAATGGCGCGAGTTCCAGCAGCACTTCCACACCCGCAAGCTCGAACTGGGTGATTGCGCCCGTCCCTACGGGACTCCGTGCCGACACGAACACGTCCCGTTGACCGAACTAGCTTGGGCTCCCTTCGAGGTCAACTCATAGTGACCACAAGGGGGTTGTTGCTCCTGCAGGTGGGTCGCGGTGACTGCGCGTGTGGTGGTGGATCTGGTTTCATCGCGTGTCGTCGAGTAGGTCAGTCGGCCCGTGGAGGTATGGATGCCAGAGCACAGCACGACGGTCCGGGACGTGGCGGCGCTGAAGGTGGCGCGGGTCGGCCGCGTCGAGAAGAGCGATGACCCGCTGCAGCCGTTCCGGCTCGTAGACGCTGATGGCACCGAGGTGGCGGCGGTCAGTGAATTCCTGCACCACATGGTCGCAGACGACGCGAGTCCGACGTCGCTCCGTTCCTACGCCTACGAGCTGTTGGCGTGGGTCAGGTTCTTACGCGCCGTGGACGTTCCCTGGCATCTGGCGAGCCGCATCGAGGCCCGTGACTTCGCACTGTGGCTGAAGACCACGAAGAAGCCGCCCCGGCAGCGTCGTCCCGACGCGCCCGCCCCCGGCTCGGTGAACCCGGTCACGGGGAAGGCCGTGCCCGGCGAGCACTATGCCGCTCGGACCAGGCGGCACGCTCGCGCGGTGATCCGCTCGTTCTACGAGTACCATCGCGAGACCCATGGCCGACCGCTGATCAACCCGTTCCCGCAGGGAAGGGCTGCCGACGAGGGGAGTCCGAATGCGCATCACAACCCGATGCAGTCGTTCCGGCGGCCCTCGCGCCGGGGCACCTACCAGCCCAAGGAGCCCAAGCCGACCCCGAGGATCATTCCTGACCAGGCGTTCAACGACCTGTTAGCCGGGTTGAAGTACAACCGGGACAGGGCTCTGATCGCGTTCTACATCTCCACCGGCGCCCGCGCCTCCGAGCTGCTGGGTGTCCCGCAGGGCCTGGTCTCGCCCGGGGACCAGACGATCGGCGTGGTCCGCAAGGGCAGCCAGGCCCTGCAGCACCTTCCCGCCTCCGCCGACGCATTTGTATGGCTGCGGCTCTACCAGCAAGAACTGCGCGGCATGGTCCCCAAGCACCCGTCGGAGCCGCTGTGGTGGACGCTGCGACGGCCCTTCCGCCCGTTGGAGTACGACGCGGCCCGGATGGTCTTCACCCGTGCCAACCAGCTGCTCGGCGCGAACTGGACCCTGCACGACCTGAGGCACAGCGCGGCCAAGAGGATGGTCCGTGATCCGAACCTGACCCTCGCCGACGTTCAGTGGGTCATGGGGCATGCCCACATCACCACCACGGAAATTTACATCGCTCCCACGCCCGACGAGGTCGTTGCCCACGTCCTGGCCCACCACGAGCGGCAGCGCGCCGAGCAGGCCAAACCGCCGGCCCCGCCGGCGCCGGGCTACCGCCCCGAGGTGCTGGCAGCGCTGTTCGGCACCGCGACTGCGGGCGGCGAGAGCCGGTGAACCCGACCGTGAACATCGACGTCGCCAGGCCCGTCGAGCCACATGTGGTGGACAAAGCGCTGGAGTGGGAACCGCGAGTCGGCGAAGCGAGCTGGTGGCAGACCCGTCAGAGCCGGGAGGGCCTGGTCGAGCGGCTGCTGAGAATGTTCACTGACCCCGTCGCGGGCCTGACCCGCGACAAGACCCGGCGGCGGGGCCTGGGCAAGCTGCTGGACTGGCTCGAAGGCCAGCCCGGAGAGACCTGGCAGGAGCGCTGGATGGCCAGCGGGGCGGACGACGCCGGCTTCGAGTGGACCGATCTGCCCCTGCAGGGACGCGGCACGCCCAAGAGCCACTGGCGCGATGAGCTGGCCACCGGGCTGGTACTCCTGGTCGCCGGGCAGGCGATCCGCCCCGGCTACCCGTGGCTGCTGCGGCAGCGCGTGACGGTGATGCTCACCGAGTCCCGGGCCGCCAGCGACCCCGATGCCTTCCAGCGGCTCGAACAGCTGGCCCAGCATGCGACAGTCACAGCGAGGTCCGACGCCCTCAACAAGCTCACCTGTTTCGTGATCCGAAAGGGCGGCCTGGTCAGCGACATCACCGTCGGCGACTGCATCGAGCTGACCGCCGCTCTGGAGGAACACCACTTCCGGGGCAGCGCCGGCCGGCCGCTGTTCTACGCCCTGCTCAAGGAGACCGGCGTGCTCCCGGCCAGCGCACCGCTGCGGCTTCGGGTGCTCCGCATCGAGGGCCGCCGCAGCGTCGAGCAGATCGTTGACGCGTACGGCATTGAATGCCGGGCCGTCCGGGACCTGCTGGTCGAGTACTTCACCGAGCGGGCTCCCGAGCTCGACCACGTCTCGCTGCGGTCGATCGCCCGCAACCTGTGCCGGTTGTTCTGGCGCGACCTGGAGATCCACCACCCCGGCATCGACTCGCTGCGGCTGGCGCCCGAGGTTGCGCAGGCGTGGAAGGAACGCCTGGCCTTCATCCGTGACGCCCAGGGCCACCCGGTGCGGCCGCGGGTGAACTTCCGCAGCGAGCTGGTGTTCGTCCGGGCGTTCTACCAGGACATCGCCCGCTGGGCCGCCGATGACCCGGCGCGGTGGGCGCCCTGGGTGGCGCCGTGTCCGATCAAGGCGAACGAGTGTGCGACGAAGAAGTCCAGGTCCGGGGTGAAGTCCCGGATGGACCAGCGGACCCGGACCCAGCTGCCGCTGCTGCCCGCCCTGCTCCGTGCCGTCGACCGGCAGCGCAAGGACGCCGAGGCCCGCATCACCGCAGCTCGCGCGACGCAGGCCGGTGGACGGTTCCTCGTTGCCGGGGAGGAGTTCGAGCGCTGCGGATCAGGGCAGGCGCGCCGCGTCTACGTCACCGAGGTGTCCGCCGGCAGGCGGCGGAACCTGACCCACGAGGAGGAGGCGGCGTTCTGGTCCTGGGCGACGGTGGAGGTGCTGCGGCACACCGGCATAAGGATCGAGGAGATGCTGGAGCTCACCCACCACAGCTTCATCGCCTACACCCTGCCCACCACCGGCGAGGTGGTGCCGATGCTGCAGGTCGCCCCATCCAAGACCGATGCGGAGCGACTGCTGCTGGTCTCCCCGGAGCTCGCGGAGGTTTTGACCGCGGTGATCTTCCGGGTCCGGGCCGGGAACGCCGCCCTGCCGCTGGTTTCGGCCTACGACGTGTTCGAGCAGACCTGGAGCCCGCCCATGCCGTTCCTGTTCCAGCGCCGGTACGGCACCGAGGACCGGCCGCTGACCCGCAGCTACATCCGCGAGTGCCTGGTCGCGACCTCGCAGGCCGCCCAGCTCACCGTGGCCGGTGACCCGCTCGAATGGCGCCCCCACGACTTCAGAAGGATCTTCGTGACCGACGCCATCCGCTCCGGACTGCCCCCTCACATCGCCGCGAAGATCTGCGGCCACGCCGCTTTGGACACCACCATGGGGTATGCCGCGATCTACCCGGAGGATGTTATCTCCCATCACCGGGCGTTCATCGCCCGCCGCAGAACCGAGCGGCCCAGCGAGGAGTATCGCGAGCTCACCGCCACTGAGTGGGACGAGTTCCTGGCCCACTTCGAACTCCGCAAGGTCGCCCTGGGGACCTGCGGCCGCGACTACGCGACCCCTTGCCAGCATGAAAACGCCTGTGTCAGATGTCCCCTACTGCTCGTGGACCCGGCCCAGATGCCACGCCTCCAGGAGATCCACGCCAACCTCGTTGACCGCCTCCAGGAGGCCAGGGACCAGGGCTGGCTCGGCGAGGTCGCCGCCATCGAGACCACCATGGCCGCCGCAGCGCAGAAGCTGGAGGCCATGCGCGAGCGTGCAGCCCAGCCCTTCACCGTCCACCTCGGCATGCCCGACTTCCGCCGGGACGCCGGACGAGGCAGCGCCGATTCGCAGGCCTGAGCGCCGATGAGTTCCGGATCTCCGGCGCACAAAATGGAGTCTTCTCAAGGCGTGTGCGGCATGATCGCGAACATGAACGAACCGGAACTGGACCTGCTCTCACGGCTGTGGGACGAGCACAAGCGCGCGATGTTCCCGCCGCACCTTCGCGGCCGGGACATCGAGGGCGAAGACCTGGTGATGCTGGACGCGAATATCGCCGGCTGTGTCTCCTCGTCCCTGGCCGGACCCCTCGATGAGCGGCACCGCAGCATCTTGCTCCAGCGCCTCGCTGTCCTTGAGACGGTCGTGCCATCGATCGGTGATGACGGCGGTGCGATCGAGTACTACGAGCGCCTGCGCGAGATGGCCACGCTTGCAACCGAATCCGGGGCCAAGGCCCAGTAGCGTCGAGTTAGGTGGGGTGGTGGATCGGCCCACGGCTCTGGCTGTGTAGGTGACCGTCGAGGGCGGCTTTGGTAGCTTCCGCAAGCAGATGCTGGCTGATGGTGCGTGGATTGTCGGCGAGAAGTGAGAGCGCTCTCGCGCGTGTCGGTGCCGTCCGGAATGATGCCCTTGTTCGAGTTCGAGTGAGAGGGCTGTGATGGACGACGAGCTGGACGATCTGATCCACCTTGCCGATCCGCCTGGGACGAGCGGTCATGTCGTCGCACTGCGGGTGCTGAAGCAACCGGAGCCGGGCGGCGAGTTCCTGGACTGTGAATTCGTCGTGTCGACGGAGACCGTCACCGGCAGCTTCCCGGTGGGGATCACGTCCCTCGACCTGGACGCGTGGGAAGAGGCCCTTGATAGTCTTGCCGGAAACCGGTTCGTCTCGTGGCTGAACTCCGGCAGGACGGTCCAGTTGAAGATCAAGCCGCTCAGTCCCAGGACAATCGGGGTGTCGATCAGCGACGACCCGTCCTCGCAGGTGATGGTCAGCCTGCCCATGTCTCCGCCGGCCGACTGGATCGATGACCATCGAGCGCGTCTGGTGAGGGCACGGCAGGTCATTTCAGGCTGACCATCTCCTGGCCGGCGCTCAGGTCACCTGTGCAATGGGACTGGGCCACCCCGCCGGTCGGTGTCGATTGGCCGAGGGGGACGATTGCCCGAACGAACGTCCCCTACGCTCCGAGGTCTCACGTGATCGTCCGGCTCAAGTCACTGCCTGGTTCCCTTGTCCAGCAACTCGCCGAGCTTGCACGGGTGAGCTGGGACCACCCCAGCGTCGATGACTTCCTCGCCGGACGGGGCTGGGACGAGTCGACGTGGAACGGCTACAACACCGCCAGCGGCCATCAGCTGATGCCAGGCGATCCCGACCGGATTGGCGCCGGCCAGTCGCGCTTCCACCTGCCGTTCTGCTTCTTCGATCCGAGCGACGACGCCGAGGCCGGCCCGCTCGGCGACGAGTTCGAGATGGACGGCTGGGCCAGCCTGGAAGGCGATCCCGTGGCCTTCGGTCACGCCTGGTCGGCGGCTTGCTCCACGGTTACCACCGAGCTCGGCGCGGCCGAGACCACGCTGAGCTGGTCCCTCGGCTCCCGGCCGTGGAACTTCGCGGGCTGGCGGGTCGGGGCCAGGGCCCTGATCGTGGCTCAAGGAGAGGAATTCGGCTCCTACGGCGAGCTGGACATGGCCGCAGTCTGGCTGGTCGACCTTGCCCCGGACGTGGCTTTTCCCGATGCGAGCGGCTTCTACAGCTGGATGCTGGGCGAAAACTGACCTCCGCGACACGCCCGAAGGCCCGATTCTCCCCACTTTCGTCCACTACTTTCAGCAACCAGCATTGGCCTACCCTGTTCAAGCCTCCGCTGCGGGTAGTTCGGATAATCCTGTATCAGATGCCCGATGCTGCAGGTCTCACCACGTCAGCGCGCGCGTCTCGCCGAGATCATTCACAACCTCAACGACCGCATCGCCGAGGCCCGCATCAACGGCTGGCTTGGCGAGGTCCAAGGCCTCCAGGTCAGCCTGACCAAGGCCAGGGAGAAGCTCGCCGCTCTCGACAGGAGCCTCCAACGTGCCTGCGGTACCGACCACGGTGTCACCGATCTCGGCATGCCAAGCGTCGCGCCACCACGAGCATGACCAACACAAGGCGGCACGAAAACCGCTGGTCACGCGAGGCGTCATGAGGGATGCTGCCGGGCATGTTCGATCGCGAGTACGCCCAGCGCATAGCCCAGGAAGACCTGGACCGCAGCTACTCGGGGCGCCTGATGGTGTCCGGAGTGGAGGCGCGTGAACTCGTCTGGATCGTCCATTACCAGACCGCGGCGTTCCTCCGAAGCGGAGATCCGGGGCAGCTCCTGGCGGGCAATGGCCCCTACCTGGTCGACCGCATCGACGGCGGTCTCCATCAGATCGGTCCGGTCTCCTACGTCACCGGCGAGTGGGAGGGCGACTACCGCCAGCGCATCCGGAAGATGCCAGTTCGCACGGCCGTCGACGACCTCCACGACGAAATCCGCCAAGCGGTGGCAGAGCAAGGTCGAATCATGGCTATGCACCTGCTACGACAACGTGTCCCGAGTCTGGTCTTCGCCGAGGTTGTCGACTATGTGACCACTTTGGAGACTGGCTCCGCGCCAGAACACCTCGTCGCCATCGCCACCAAGGCCCTTGTTCCTCCTCTCGATCCCGTCCTCATGGTGGAGACGATCCAGCCTGGACGTGGCTCCAAGAGTTGAGCTCACACGGCCAGCCCGTAGTCCGGATAATCGTCCGACATCGCCTTGAACGCGACGTTCGGGCGCCGCAGCAGACCGGTGGTCACCTCGGCGGCCACGTGCTCGTCGCGGGTCAGCTCCTCGACCACCTTCACATTGTCGGCCGGCGCGACCCTGGCGACCACCGCCGGGCGCCGCAGGAACTCGGGTGCGACCGCGGCGGCGACCTGGTCGTCGCGGGTCAGCTCCTCGACCGCCCTCACCTTGTCCTCCGCCTTGACCTGGGCGACCACGTCCGGGCGCCGCAGGAGATCGCCGGTCACCACCACGGCCACCTCCTCGTCCTTCGCCAGGGTGTGGATGGCACTGACCTTCTCCTGCGGCGTGACCGGCTTGGTGACCTGCCAGCCGACCCGCCGGTTCGCCTCGTCCGGCGTCCAGCGTGCCTTGCCCTCGGGCGGCGTGAGGATCGCGGCGAACCGCTCCTCCTCGTCCTCGATCCGCGCCAGGATCCGGTGGACCGTGAACGACACGCCCTCCTGCCGCCGCTCCTTCGGCCACCTCGAAGCCACCCACCGCACCGTCGACACCGTCTTGTAAGCCAGGCCGATGTCCTCCGAGAGGCGGAATACCGACTCCTTCACCGTGAAGAGCGAGGCGCCCGCCTCACCCTGGGCGTACTGCTCGCGCATCGGCTAGATCTCCAGCGCGCGGTCCCCAATGGTGAACTGGCCCTTCGTCTGGGCCTCCACCACCTCGCGCAGCTCGGCCACGATCGTCTCGTATCGGCTGCCGCTGACGCTGCCGACCTTCTCGGGGGTCTCGATCTCCTCGGGCATGGCTCACCACCCACCCGCGGGCCGGGCACGGCCTTCGGCCGCGACGGGACGACGGCCCGCTTCCGAGCAGCAGAGTCAATCCCACGGTGAGCTGATCACAACAAAACACTTGCAGATGAACGGAATTGACCGGGTTCGACTGCCCGATCCGTTCGCATTGCGGTCACTGTGACCGTTCGCCGAACGAATCCCTCCGGGCCCGCCAGGCCCTTGTCGCGCACCGCCGCGAGCAGTAGACGGCGTTCGAACGCCGATCCACCCCGGCCACCCACCAGGCGTCGCACTCCGGGCACTCGACCCGGCCGGCACCGCTGATCTCGGCCGCCACCCGCTTCCGCAGCACACGCTCCACCCGCCACCGCCTGGCACGACACGCCGCCGAGCAAAACACCGCATCGAGCCGCGCTTCCGGCCTCAGCCGACCACCGCAGCCCCCGCACTTCCGCTCTCCGGCCCGCCTGGCACCCTCGGACACCAAGCCAGGCTAGAGCTCCAGGCTACCCAAAGCAGGGGTTCAGACACAGGTACTCAGGAATCCCTCTTCCCCGCCCCGAACTGACTACCTGACGCCGTCGGGACCTCGGTGGTCGTGCGCTTCGGGTGGACAGCAGATTCGCGCAACCGTGAGTGACCGCAGCTGCCATAGACTCCTTGATCATGTTCAAGGGCTGGTGGCACGTCGTGCCGGATGAAGAGCGGCAGCAGTGGCTGCTGGAGCCGTTCGTGGGTGTTGGGCCACTGCGCTTCGGTATGAGCCCCGGTGAGGTGGCGGACGCCATGAGCGGCCTCACTGCGGAGGTCGAGCGACACACCCGCCAACGCGGGGTAGATGCGAACGTCTACACAGTCGTGGAAGGCAAGTATCCGAAGTTCGGCCTGCACCTCTACTACCGGGATGAACAGCTCGCAGGCATTGTGGTCGACGCTCTGTGCGGACCACAGGTCTCCGCGGACGGTGAGGCACTCGTCGGCCGGGTGCCTTCGGTGCTGGAGCAGTGGCTGCTCGATCGAGCCGAGGCCCGCGCGCCCGAAGACGAGCTCTCCTACATGAGCGCGGGCATTCCCGGCTCGGAGTCTCTGGGCGTGGTGATCAACGTGCAACGGGAGGGTGACCGCCTCCTCACCCGGCCGGTGTTCTTCCCCACCGAGGCACTCGACGACCTCTCCCACTGGCTACCGAGGGACACCTGGGAGATCCACGACTGAGCACTGCCACGACACCTGCGGGGACCATGGTCTGACCAGCAGCGTCGGGTAGTCAGCCTGTGAGGGCTGGACCAACGGCTCGAGCCCTCTGGCACGTCCACGAGTGAGGCCCCGGCCGCGACTTGTCAGGGAGGCGACCCGGGCCTGCGATCACAAGCTACCGACGCTCCGCCCTCAGCCCCTACGGACACTCCGCCCAGACCCACCAGGTCACTCGATCAGTGGCTCCCGATCTCGCCGAAACGGCTCCCGAACTCACCAAAGAACAGCCGCGACAGTCGAGTACACCATCGCCACGAATGGCCCAGACCTGGCTCCCGTTCCCACCGAAGCAGTGGCTCTCATATGACCCGACAAAATCAGCCGCCTCCAACCGGGCTCACCGACGAGCAGGCCCTGCTGTGGCTGCAGCGCGCCCAGCAGCACCGCGCGATTCACCTCATGGCCGAGGTCGCGAGCTGGGCCCTGTACAGCGAGGAGGAGGTCGAGGCGCATCCGATGTGGCGCGTGCACGGCCTGGGCGCGCTCGCGCGCCGCCTGCGGCTGCTGCTGGCCGCCACCGGGACCAGCGGGGCCGCGCTGGGCCGGGCCGCGGGACTGAGCAGCGCCCGCATCGGCCAGTGGACTACCGGCCGATCCCGCCCCGACCCCGCGCAGCGCCACCAGCTCGCCACCGCGTTGGGCATCCACGCCAGCTGGCTCGCCAAGAACCTCGACCACCGGACGCCTGCGGCCTGGTACGCCTTCGACTCGGGCTGCCCCTGCCGGGACGTCGAGCCGACCTTCATTCAGGCCCCGCTCGATGGACACAACACCGGCATCGGCGCCCTGGTCGAGCGGGGCCTTTGGTGCGCGGGCCCGGATGGCTGCGGACAGCCCTGCCTGGTCGACGGCGAGATCTTCTACCCCGCCCCGATCCTGCCCGACGGCCACGGCCCCAGGTTCGCCGCCGTCACCGACCTGCCCGTGCAGGACAACTGCGGCCCCGAACTCGCCCTGCCCTGGCCCCACGCCCTGTGGAACACCCCAGCCGGCCCCCACCGCCGCGGACCACAACGCCTACCCGTCCTGCTGACCCGCGCCCCAGCCCCGTAGTAACCGAAAAGGCCACTCATCATCCCGGCAGCGGTCCCCGCGTCGACCAGCTGCACTGCAGCACGCACCCGGGACGAACCGTCACAGGCCGCTTCCTCGGTGCATGGGTGGTCGGTCCAGGACTTCGACGTACACAATCCGGTCGTCCACGACGTCCAAGACCAGCGTCCCCTTCATGGGAAGGAGCGGCACGCACCGGTGGCCGGGGCCATACGGCTGCCCCTGCGGATGGTCTGCCGTCCGAATGCTCTGGCAAAAGGAGTCGCCGCAGCCGCATTCGCCCACCAGGGGAAGATCACGCAGGCTGGCAGCCAGGTCGTGCTCCCCCTCGACCTCCAGGAGGGCGTGGAGCTCGGTGACGAGGTCGGGGAACACATCGCGTACGAGTTGGGGGCCCTGATCCACGGCGTCACAGTACCTGCGGCAGCCAGCTCACCGGCAACAACTCAGACCAGCCGCGTTGACAAGGGGCATTGAGAGGTTTCTTCGGGCAGTTGTTCCCGCGCTGACCCCTTGCTGCGCGTCGGGTGGGACGCCGCTGGGGCGGGCATCGCGCCGGCGCCTGCCGACGTCCTCATTGGACCGCCGGTGCCAGGGCGGCCCGCATATCGCTAGCCCTCTCCTCGGAATTCCCTTATCGTGCACATGATCACCACGGCCCGCTCGTGCTGACGCCAGACGACCTGGGGGAGTCCTTTGAGCTGCACGGCCTGTAACGGCGACCCGTACATACAGGCGGTCGGCGGCTGCTCCGCCTGTGGTGCCGGTCCCGAGGCGCCGCCGGCCGGTGTTTCCTGGCCGTATACCGCGGGCCGCGCACCGTTGGCCGGCCGGATCAAGGATCCGCGCCTGCTGGCCAGGCTGACCCAAGGTCTCCTTACGGTGTCGGTCGTCCTTCCGCTGACCGCGGACGCCTCCGGCAGTGACACGGGGCCCCTCGGCCAGGCGGCCTTCCTGCTCTCGGCCCCGCTGCTCCTGACTACCGCTGTCTTCTTCATCAGCTGGTTCGCTCGGTGCCGTGACAACGCGCAGCTGTTGGCCCCGGGGAGCCAGCGCCACGCACGGGGCTGGGCGATCGGCGCCTGGTTCGTCCCGTTCGTCATGTGGGTCCTCCCGTACCGGATGGCGCGGGACATCTGGCGTGCCAACGGTCCCGCCCGAGGAGAATGGCTGCTCCACGCCTGGTGGGCCGCCTGGCTCGCCAAGACGGCAGGGGCCATCGTCGGGGTCGAGCTCGGCCTTGGGCTGGATGGCTTGAAGTGGTTCCGGTTGGTGGCCCACTCGGTGGCCGGTGTCCTGGCGATCCTGATGATCCAGCAGATCAGCGCAGACCAGTCCCGCTTCGCCACCGGCCGCACCGCAGCCGTCGTCACGGCTCCATGAGCATCGCCCCCACACTGTGCAATCGGCACAATCCGTCGACATTGCAGCAAGCGCCGCAGTCGCACGACGATGACATTCCTGATCGTCTCCGTCCTACCTCGTGGGTGCCGTCTGACGCCGCCCCAGGCTGCCATCCTCCCTCTGTCCCAAGGAGCGTTCGTGCCCGTCTTCAGCCCGATCCGGATCGCTGCGACCTGTGCTCTCGTGGTACTCGGTGTCACCGCCTGCGGTGCAGGAGGCGGCGGCGCGAAGCCGGCGGCCGCGCCCGTCCGGGCCTCTGCCTCCGCTGCATCGTCGGCCGGCGCCTCGGGTTCGACGGCCGGCACGGATCGGGCCTCGATGAGCGGTAACGAGATCCTTCAGCAGGCGTTCGACAACCTGAAGAGCCTCGGCTCGCTGACGGTCGACATGAACGGCGTACAGGACGGACAGCCGTTCCAGGGCCACATCTCGCTGGACACCAAGGGTGAGTGCCGAGGAGCGGTCGGCATGGGCGCCAAGGGCAGCGTCGACATCCTGCGCACCACGCAGACCCTGTATCTACGGCCCGATGCGACGATGGCGGCGAGTATCGCAGGCGGTTCGGCCGGTGCCCAGATCGTCAACGGCCGCTGGATGACCGGCTTTCCCGACGACTCCGACGAGGTCAAGGGCCTGACGGAGTTCTGCACCCTCGCGCAGTTCACCGCCCAGTTCACCGACGTCCAGAACAACGCCACCAACGGGGGAGCCGACACAGTCAACGGTCAGCCTGTCGTGGTCGTGAACTACACCGACACCGACGGCAGCCGCAACGAGGTGTGGGTCGCCTCCCAAGGCACCCCCTGGCTTCTGAAGGCCTCGACCCAACAAGACAACGGTGACGGCGCCACGATCGTATTCAGCGCCTTCAACGCCCCCGTCGACGCGACCCCTCCGGCCGCCAACGACATCTTCGACGCGTCGAAGTTGCCAGGGGTCTGACGTCGAGCCCCGTACGGGGCTGACGGCCAGTGCGTGATCAACGACACGCCGCGTGGACGGCCGCCTGGCGGCTACCGCCCACTCCGGGCGGCACGCCCTCGAGCAGCCACGTTGTCGACCGACCTGAACCACCCTCAGCGGCGCTGCCACCTCGGTCAACGCTTCCGCGACCAGCCGCTACGCGCTAACCCGTAGCCATCGTCCACGCCTCGAGCGCGGCAACATCACCTGAGCCTGGGCGGTGCCTGCGGCGCAGTGACCTCGATGTCAGGCAAGGGCGGCCAGGGCCTGTTCGGCGGCCCGGGTTCGGGGGTGGTCGGTGCCGAAGTGCGTGCGCCAGGCCGTTGCATTCGTCGTCAGCTCGGCGCGGGCCTGGGCCGGGTGGCCCTGGGCGGACTCGACGAGCTTGAAGACCATCGTGAGGGCCGCGGCCGGCCTGCCAGCGGGGATCGGTCCAACCAGAGGATGCAACCACGGTTGTATGACTTTTCAACCTGGGTTGAAATCGCCAGCACTCCGGGCCGCCCTGGCCGGCCTGGTGCAGCAGCAGCTTGCCAGGCTGCAGGCCGACCCGACCGTGGCCGCCGCAGTCAAGGCAACCGCGCCACAGCCGTCACCCACGCCCTGAGCGCCACAGGCATCACCCAGGCCTAACCCGCAGGGGCCGGTTCCCGCGTCGGGACCGGTTAGGGCAGGGTGGGCGGCTGTGGGGGCAGCGACTGCACCGTGAACGTGGACGTCGGGGTGGGTCGGGGCATCGGGATGCCGCTCTGGACCGGGTCGCACGGCGGGTACTTGTTCAGGGAGTGCGGGGGGCAGGGTGCCGGTTGACCGGGCGGTGTCTCCCAGGTGCAGTTGCTGCCGCAGGACCCGGGTGGGATGTCCCATGGCGGCGTGGTCGCGGGGCGGGGAGCCGGGCGGGCGGGAGGAGACTGCTGCGGGGTGTGCTGCTGTGCGGCAGGGCGCGGTGTGGGCCGTACCGAAGCGGCGGGTGGCTCGGCCGCGTCGGCCGCCGGCGACGCGGCCGACGCGGCTGGCGAGGCCGACGGAGCGGCGGTGGGCGAGGCGGCCGGTGCAGCGGAGGGCTCGGCGCTCACGGAGGGTGAGGCGGATGGCGGGGCCGATGGGCCGGGGGCCGCGGTCGAGGGCGAACCGCCAGTGGCGGCGGGAATCGCCCCGTGGCGGGCCGCCGTGGTGGAACTCCCACCCACCGCCAGCCAGCCGGCCACCGCGACCAGGGCCAGCGCCCCCGCGGCGACCACGGCCAGGGGCCCTGTGCGCCCGGCGAACCGCGCGGTCAGGGCAGCCCTGCCGCCTGTGCACGCGGCACCCCCGTCAACGCCGCCCGGCCGCCCCTGGCCCTGCTCCGGCTCCCGCTCGGACATCCGCCTACTCCCCTGATTGACCATGCTCAGCCGCGGATCCTAGCGATCGCCACCGTCACCCCCACCACCGCCCCAGCGGTGCTGCCGCCCCGGACCGGCGGCACGCCCGGCCGAAGGTGGGCCAGCGCCGCGACGAGCAGGAGCCCAGCACCCCGGCAACGACGACCCTCGAGGTAGCACAGGCGGTGAGGGTCGATCAGCCAGGCGCCGCGGCAGCTGGCAGCACTGCACACACAGCTGCGCCTCTACCTCCACACCCGGCTCTCGCCTGCGGCTGCGACGCGCAACGCATGCCGGTGCCGTCGGCGTCGCAGCCCCGGGGATCGAGGGCGACGCCGACAGAGCCGAGCGGGTGGTGGTCCTGGCATCGGGTGTCGAGGAGCCCGCTTCGGCTGGGGCGGCCTGACATCGGGCCCGCGGTGCCGGGCTGGCTGGCGAACAGCAGCCGGGGATGTCCTTCACGTTCGGCGAAGACGCGCAGCGCGGCCAGGAGGTCGGCGAACCGCTGGGCGTTGCTGCGCTTGGGGGCCTTCGCGGCCCTGGCGGCGACGGCGGCCCCGTCGGGGCCGGGCCCAGGCACGGCCCGGCCCGCAGCGCCACAAGAGCCAAGGGCCCGCCCCCCGGCGGTCGGCGCCGCCGGCCCCGCGCCTGGGTTGCCCGCTGCGCCCGGGGCCGCCGAAGGCCGAGCCCGTCGACCATGGTGTCGGCGGGGCGCAGACGCAGGCTCAGTCCCCGGTTCGCATCGCAACGTTCTGGCGAAGGTCGTTGTGGAGCCGGAGCCGGAGCCGGAGCCGGAGCCGGAGCCGGAGCCGGAGCCGGCCGCCGGTGAGAGGGTGCCACCCTGGCGAGGGACATACAGCGCGGTGGCCACTCGGTACGCTCCTCGCAGGGTCGCACGTGCGGCGGATCGTCAGGGACCGAGGGGGTGCTGCGTGGTGGCCACCACGTCGGTGAGTGAAGAGGGCCTGCGTGCGATGCTGGCCGATCGCAGCGGCCTGGAGGCCGACTCGCTGTGGTATCCCGTTCACGACGTACCGCGTGCCTACCAGGTGGTGTGGCCGTTGACGGCCGGGCAGGCCGAGGAGGTGCTGGCCGACCTGCTCGATGCCCTGCGCCGAGTGCTGCCGGCGCCCCGGCCGGATGCGCCCGGTCGAACCGGTCGGCGGTACGTGTACCTGTCGGAGATCACCGATTGCTACCAGCGGGGCGACACCCGCCGCCTCCTGGAGCGCATCTGCCGCGCCGGCATCACGCCTGCCGGCACCGCCTTCGGTGACGAGCTCTACGATCCACGCTCCGATCGGGGCTGGGGCACCCGACCCGCTGCGACCGCTGACCGCGGTGGGCAGCCGGACTGGGCCTGGTGGCAGGAGGTTCGTGCAGCCGGGCCGCGCCCGTACTACCGCCTGCCCGACCCGTGGGTCGGGCAGGGTGAGCCGCCGGTGGACCGCGCCCTTGAACTGCGCGAGAGCACCGGCAGCACCAAGGCGTACCGTGCAGCACTGCTGGCGGCGGTGCGCGAGGACCCACGGCAGATCGACTGCTGGGCCCACTTGGGCCACGACGCGTTCGAGCGCGCCGACCTCGACCCTTCGGCGCTGCGCGAGGCGTTGGGCTTCTATCAGACAGGCGTGGCAGTCGCCGAGTTGTCGCTGCCAGCGGACTTCACCGGCGTGCTCGCATGGTCGGAGCTGGACAACCGTCCCTTCCACCGGGCGCTGCACGGCCTGGGCCTGGCCTGGTGGCGCCTGGGCGAGAGCTTGAAGGCGGCCGCGGTCTTCGGCAACAGCCTGTGGACCAACCCCGACGACAACCAGGGCATCCGGGACCTGATCGGGCAGGTCAGGGTGGGCGTGCCGTGGGACCGGGCGCAGGGAGACTGACCGCAGTGGCCCGGCGATACCCGTGCTCGGGAGGGTGGTGGCTGACCGGCCCAGGGGCGGATCGGTTCCTATCGCGGGACGGTCATGGCGTCGCGGGCGGTGCGAGTCAGTTCGGCTGCCTGATCCATGGTGAGCGTGGACGGCATGCCGTCGGGGACCGGGGTGAAGCCCACGGTCCCGGTGGTGGCGTGGTCGGCCCAGGCACACAGCATCTGGAGCATTCCTGCTTGGTCCACCGTCCCGCAGCCGAGCTTGCCGTCGGTGTCGTGGGGGTCCCTCGCGGCCTCATTCGTGAACGGTTGTGCCCAGCTCGCGTGGTGGATGGTGTCGACGCCGTTGGTGGCGATGTTGGCCATGATGGCGGCCGGATCGGTGAATGCGCCCCAGGACCCGATGACCGACGGGTCGCCGTCGTCGTCCTTGCCGAGGTAGCGAACGCGCACGGTGCCGTCGATCCTGCCCGTCCCTGACGTAGCCGGCGTGGGGGTCGAGGTGGACGATGAGTCGATGGTGTACCCACCAGGCAGCGTCGCCGGGGGCACCAACCGCCATCCGCTCCCACTGCCGGCTCCGGAACCCAGGGGCGTCGCAGGTACGGCGGCCGGTTGCGTTGACGTCGTTGCGGCCGTGCTCCGCCCCTCGCCGCCGCCGCAGGCCGCCACGGAGACGACCAGCGCGGTCGACGCCGCACTCCAGATCACAACCCTCACAGCCCGCATGCTGCCCCCCGGTCGCTTTCTCGGTCACCACGAACGATCAGCAGACCCTATCCTGGCCTGCCATGCTGGAGCCGCGAAATTTCCCAGCGGTGCCAGGAGATTCGATGACGACGATGTCCACGGCCATTGGGACGTCCGGGTGAGCGGACAGTTCGTGGTCCTGGTAGGCGGACAGCTCATCTCCCTGCGCAGTGTGATTAATCGTCACTCGGAGGGACCGTTGGGGTTCGGTCCTGGTCCGCCTGTCGTAGGCGCATGTCAGGCTGCTGCCGGACCGGTTCGTGACGAGGTGGAGGGTGGCTGAGGTGTGGGAGACGGGTGAGGTCTGGCGGCTGTTGCAGCAAGATGAGCTGGTCGGGGAAATCGGGCTCTGGCGAAGATCTTGTGATGTGTCGGGGGCGACTTCGATCTTCGGCTCAGTCCTCGCCAACCTGGAGCAGAATCGCGAAGAGCTCACCGTTACTGCCAGCAACCACGCCATCGAACGTGCAGGCGGTCACGGGATCCCAGGAGTTGCCCTCCCGGTTGGTCCACCAGGTCGCGCCAGGCCCGAGACACTTCACGATGCGCGTCGCAGTGTGGTGCGCGATCTCACGGTTCATGAGCACATGGTTGGACCGTACGAGGTCGTCGGCGGCGAGCGCGGTCATCACTTCGATGGCCGCATCGGAACTGAGCGGTTCCAGGCGAGCCTCGATCTCCGAAACGCTCGGAGGAGCGACCTCGCTGGGGACGTATCGCTCCCAGAGTGGGCGGATTTCGGCGACGAGCTCGTGCACCTGGCCGGCGAGGCTAGCTAGCCCATGGCCACGGTCAGCCCCATCCGGCAATTGGCCGTATCTCACGGCTACAATGGGCCTGCTCGACAACGACTGCAGCAGGTCGCCGAGTTCAGACAGAATCTCTGCACGGTCTCTACGGTTCACCCCCGCATCCTGGCATCCCGGGGGTGAGGCCGAACACGGAGGCCATTTGTCCTGCGGGCACCCGGAGGTCACCGATACTGATCAGGCATGGGTCACCGCCCACCAGCGGGGACACGCCCTGGTCCATCGTGTCGATCCCCGCCATGGACTGACGGATGGCGACTATGCGGCTCTCGATTCATAGCTACAACGGCTGCCATGACATTCGGCCGGAGCAAGGGAAGTCAGGTCGCGAGGAGTACTCGCCGGCGGAGCAGGTCGAGATTGGCGCGGCCGTAGCCCTGGCGCTTCAGGAGCTTGATCCGTGTGACGTGGCCCTCGACCTGGCCTGAGCTCCAGTGGCTGGACAGACCGGCGACCACAGCGTCCTGGTCACGGCGTAGTCCGGTGACCAGGGGCTGCAGTGCGGGTAGATCGTCGGCGAGGACGCGGTTCATCCACTCAGGCAGCAGGTCGCCGCGTCGGTCGTGGAGCATGGCGGCGAAGTCGCGGACGTGCCCGGCCGCGGCATCGAGGTGCGGGCAGGCCGCCCGGATCTCCTTGAGTTCCTGGGCATCGCTGGCGCGGAGGCGGGCGGGGTCGGTCATGATCCAGCGGACCACCCGGCGGGGCCGCGGGGCGGGCCGGGGCGCCGCTGGGAAGCCGTGTTGCTTGGCTTCTCGAAGGTAGCGGCGAACGGTCTGGATGCCCCCAGGGAAGCCGAGTTCCCGCAGTTCGCGGTGGAGCATGGGGATGTCGTGGCAGCCTTCGTTGCAGCGTTGGTGCAGATGGGGCTTGTACTCGTCGACGTGGACGGCCTGTGGTGCTCCAGTGCTGGCGCCTTCGGCGTAGGCGCCAGCCCGGTCCCGGCAAATGATCTCGATCTCGGGGTGCCGGGCCAGCCAGGCGGCCAGGGGTTCGGCTTCCCGCCCTGGCAGCACGTCTACGGGGCGGCGGGCCTCCAGGTCCACCATGTGCGTACGAGTCGCCCTTGCGCAGAGCGAAGTCATCGACGCCCAGTACCCGAATCGGGGCTTCGGGCGGCTCGGGAATGGCGCGCAGTAGGTTCAGCAGAGTGTCCTTTGCGACGCGGATGCCCAGCAGTGCCGCCAGACGAGCGCCAGGTCGGCCGGCCAGGGCACAGGCGATGGACAGCAGGACTGACCGCAGCAGCGGCGTCTTGCGGGCGTGCGGTGTGGTCAGCCCGTCGATCTGCTCTGCGAACGTCACCGCGATGCAGTCGCCGTTCAGGCAGCGAAAGCGTTGCACGAGCAGCTCGACGACCACGGCCCTGCCTCCGACCGCTGCGTCCGCAAGACGCCGCACGTACCGCCCGTGCACACGCCCAGATGCCCTGGAACAGTGCGGACATATCGCCCTGGCCGCCCGCGCGTGGGCATGGAGGACGATCTGGGTCGCCGACTGTTGGACGAACTCGACCATCACGCCAGCCAAATGAGGAAGAAACGCCTCAAGGTTACGCGAATTGCACGCCTGACATCAGGTCGGTCGACTGCAGTACTGCGGCCCCGATCGCAAGATCTTCGCCAGAGCCGAATTACGTGACGTCGATCATGCAGATCATGGGGAATTGTTTGACCGCTGACAACGCGTTCTTCCGATCAGAGGAGGCCGGGTACCGGCCGTTGCGCGAACCGTCGGCCAGTGAAGACAACAGCGAGCGGTAAGGCGCCGTCAGCTAGGCTTGGCCGTCCTCGCCGGCGGCCAGGCACTGCCCGGCGATGACGGCAGCAGGGACCGGCAGGCGATGCCGACGAGGGAGTTGGGGGGATCCGTCCGGAAGCAGCAGCGGCGTCCGGTCAGGCAGATCGCTCGGCACCGTAGTAGCCGTGGCGCATCCGGAACCTCATGGGGTCGGTGCCGTCTGCCTGGATGTGCCCGATCAGCATCGACCGCAGCGGCTCGGGCAAGTCCTTGCCGTGCGCTCCGGTCCACTCGAAGGAACTGAAGAGTTGGGCCGCGCCGTCGAGCTGGCCCGGGCTCGGCAAGCCGGTGGCGAGCGAAGCGAGGATGAGGGCGGGGTCCTCGGCGAGTAGCAACTGCTGGACTGCTATGTCGTACCACTTCAGGCCGCCGGTGGACTCCCTGGCGGAAACCCCGGCCCATGCCAGGAGGGCACGGGTCCGCTCGATCCCGTCAGGACTGCCATCTTGGACGAGCTTGGCGAGCCGGGCCTTGGCATCGCGAAGCTGATCTGACCAGGCTTCCCGGTCCTGCCCCGGCGGGTTGGAGACGTCCATGGCCGCGTCGTGCAGCCCGGCGGGCGCGGCCTGGAGCCAACGGCGTCGGCGCCGGTCCTCCTCGGCCTCTTGCGCCGCCAGCTCCGCCTGAGCCTCCCGTGATCCGGTCAGGCCGTGCTCCGCCAGCCACTCGGTGAGTGCCGGACCGTCCTGAAGGTCGGCATCGCAGTCACCGATGCCTCGAAGACCGGATTGATGGTGCAGCGTCCAGCGGGCGATCAGTTCGCCCTGGACGTCGTGCACCATGATCGTCGGCCAGCCGTTGCACAGGCACCGGTCGCCGGTACCGCCGTCCACAATGGCCAGCACTTGGGCCAGGTCTGCAATCTCAGCACCGGTCACCACGATCCGCGCCACGCTAGCGGAGTCCGCCTCGTCAGGAGATCCCTCAGCGATCACAACACGCCCAGCACAGTCCAGTACATCGCGCAGGCGCGCCGTTGTCGGAGCGCCCTCATCCATGCCCATCGTTCCCTCGTCGATCACGCCCGAGAGGATATCGATGTCGGTCTGGTGACGGCCCGCGGTTTTCGATGGACCAGCTTCCATCCGCAGCCGAACCCCTGGCCGCGGCCGGGCCGGGGGAGGCGGACCTGGAGGACGCGGTGCCCGCCGGCCACCCGTGCCCGCACCACCGGCCCGGCGCCGCCCTCACCGGGCGCGCCGGCAGCCGTGCTGCCGCCGGTGCCGGTCACCAGGTCACGCCGAGCGCGGCCGGCTGCTCGCGCCGCCCGCCGTGCTTCTGTCGCAGCGTCAGGTTCGTACGGCAGTAGGCAGCGATCAGCGGGACGCGGTCCGCCGATGGCAGCCCCCGTGGCCGGCCGGGGCGCAGCATGTCAGGCCCCTCGCGGCGGAGCATCCCGACTTGGTCATCGTCGACGACATCGGGCTCCTGCCCGTCTCACCCGACGCCGCCGAGGGGTTCTACCGCTTGGTTGATGCCGCATACGAACGCCGCAGGCCAGGATCAGCGGAAGACTCACCCCGCCCCTACCCGGGCGTCAGTACTCGGCCGGTCGCCGCGCTCGACCGCTCCAGAGCACCGGCCACTCAGCCGGCGCGGCAGTGCGCCGTTCAGCACGTCGGTGTCCCTCGTCAGAGGACGTGCTCGCGTGCGTCACATGCCGCGCTCTGGTCCGTACCTCGGCGCGGGGCGGGCATCGGGTGAGGTGGGAAGCGGCTCCAGGAGCACCGGGCCGGGGTAGAAGGCGGAGCTGTTCGGGCCGACCATGTCCTCGCCGATCAGGTAGCGGTAGAGCCACTCGGCGAAGGTCATCCGGTACTCGTACCAGGAGCCGTCGTGCTCGACCGCGCAGATCCGGCGGCCCGTGCCGTCGGGCAGCGGCGCAAGGAAGATGTACTCGGCCCGATCGGTGCTGGTGAGCGGGATCAGGCCGCCGCTGGTCCCGAACGTCATCTTGCTCAGGCCAAGGACGGCGCGGGCGTTCTCCTGCGGCTCCAGCCAGTGCTCGCGTTCCCAGTCGAGCTCGGCCCAGACCCGGGAGGTCTCGCGAATCTCCTTGCCGAGGTTCCAGCGCTCGGTGGCGGGGTGCTTGAGGGTGAGGTGTCCGTTGATCTGGATCGGAGCGTAGGCGTCGACCACCCTCTTGTAGTCCTCAGGAAGCTCGGTGCCGAGTTCGGCCTCCAGCTCGGTCCACGCCGCGGGGCTGGCGAAGCGATCGCCACCGGGGCCGAGCATGGCGAAGTCCTCAGCGAGATAGTCGCGCACCAGCTCTCCATTCGGATTCGGGCGTCGGACGCCGCGTCATCGCCACCGCGAACGCCGTGGCCCGCCGAGGGTAACCAGAGGCAGCGACATGACGACCTGTGCGCATGCGCGGCGCGCACCTCGCCGGGTGGGCGCACCGTCTCGACGGCGCGGCGGCGGCCCCCTGGTCGCTGTTGCGCGGAGCATGGGGTGGATGCGGCCGGCTGGCGGTGGCCCAGTGGGCTTCGCAGACTGGGAACGTGCTGGAAGACGGATCCACCGCGGATGAGCAGCACCTCCTGGAGCGCCTGCGGGACCTGGCGGGGGAGGGGTTGGCGTGCTCGGCTGCGGTGGTGCTCGATCAGGGGCGCCTGTTCACCCCGGGGCCCTGGCCCGGGCTGGGGATGCCCAAGCGCAGCCCGTTCGGGTCCTGCCACCGCAACGCGCTGCGGGTGGCCAGGTCCACGGGCGGCGCCTACGTCGAGGGCTTCGCCCTGGCCAACGGCCGGGTGCTGCCGCACGCCTGGTGCCTCACCGCGGGACAGGTGCTGGATGCGACCTGGCCCGACGGCACTGCGCAGGCGCTGGTCGGCGTGGCGGTGACGGTCGCCTACGTCGAGGCGGTACAGCAGCGCACCTGCACCCGCACGGCCTTCCCCGGCATCCTGGACACCACGCTGCAGTGGAACAGGGACGCGGGGCGGATCTTCGAGTATGGCATCCCCGACTGGGCGCTCGCGGACACCCGGCACCACCCGAGCACACCGAAAGCGGGCTGACACCCCACCAGCTGCGCCGCGCCTCCCCGGGACCCTGACGCCCACCAGTCCCAGGACAGCGACGACGACCCACCCACCAACCGGTGGACTTCCGCCAACGACCAGCCGTTCTGCCGATCCGACTGCCACACTGCACCGTGAGGACCGCCGCCGGGCGGCGGACAGAAGGACGTGCGGGTGTTCGACTTCTGGGACAAGGCAACCGAGCTGCGCATGGTGCGCGCCCTGGATGCCTGCTGCGCCCTCGTCCAGGGTCCACGTCGTCCTGTCGCACTGCACGTGGCCGTGATCCCGCACTGGTCGCAGTGCTTGTGCTTGGCGTGGACGTAACCCCACTCGTGCGGGTGGGCATTCATGCGTTGTACTCGCGCTCGCGGCGGATCGGGTTGCGGAACTGGTCGAGCGGCGCCGCCTTACCCATGAACTGGGCATGGAGCGGGTGCTGCTCGCTCACCACCGTGCCCTCGTAGCAGTACCGTCCCTTCGGCACGTGATCGCCGTGGACGGCGGTGGGTATGGCGAGGGCCACCACGGTGCTCGGGGTGATCGGGTCGCTCGCGCTGGTGGCGTACACGATGAGGTCGGGCAACTCGGATGAGGTGTCCCAGTGGTGGCGGTTCACGGCGTGGACCAGGTCCGGCGACATGCCGAGGTACCAGCCGCACCCGATCTTGCCGCACGGGTCCACTGGGTGCTCGCGCCACGGGGTGACGGTGATCTGGAGAAGGTGCACGAGAGTCCTGTCGTGAGAGTAAGAGGCCCTGCGGCGGATCCGGCCAGGGGGCGGGGCTTGAGCGATGTTAGATCGTGCGTCAGTAGCAGCGCGTCGCTGTCTCACAGAGGGACGGCCGAGCTGCCCTCGGACTCGGCGTGGTGCCGCGCTCCGCCGCCACCGGACGTCGAGCACCTGGTGGCCCGCCTGTTGGACGGCGACGGCCTGGAGGTCGAGCTTTGCCGGACCGTGGCCTCGGGTTCCTGTGGGCCGACCCGACGGCCGCGGGGCGCCGGTCAGATGTCGGGGCTGTCGTGGGTGAGGCGGATGAGCGGTGCGTGGCCGGTGCGGTGTTCGCGCCTGACGCGGTGGTAGCTGCGGCTGTTGATGGCCCCAGTGGGCATCTCCAGCCGGAAGGCGGCCTCGATCGCGTCCACGCTCGCGGGGATCGTCCAGTGCTTGCCGGTCGGGCCGGGCACAGCCTGGGCCAGGGCGTCGGCGAGGGCCTGGGCGCGGGCGCCGGGCAGTAGGGGCGCGAGCGTGGCGACGCGCCGCAGGGCCTCCAGCTCGGATCTGGTGAGCTCGATCCCGGCCGGCACCGGCGGCGCGGCCGGTGGCTCGCCGGTCACCGCCGCCGTGTGCAGTTGGTGGTAGCGCAGGACCAGTAGTCCGGCGGGCAGGATTCGGGCCGCCCACCCGGGCCGGTGGCCGTGGTCGTCGCGCAGGTTCTGCAGGATCTGGTCGTCGGCGAGCTCGCACAGGCCCTCGGCGGCGAGTTCGCGCACCGTGGTGGCGCGCCGACGCCGGCCCTCGTCGGCGGGGCCTTCCGCGACCCAGGCGCCTGGCGTCTCGGCAAGGCTGGTGAGCAGGCCCCACTGGTGGGGCGCAGCGTGGTCATCGGGTGGCTCCGTTCTGCGTGCGGTGGTGCGGCGGTCGAGGACCAGCCGGTGCCAGCGGGTGCGGACCGTGTCCTCGGTGTCGAGCCAGCGTGTGGTGGTGGGGTGTTCGAGGGGCAGGTCGGCCATGAAGTGGGCGATATCGACGTAGAAGGCGTAGTCGCCAGAGCTGGTGAGTTGGCGCAGGGTCTCGATGGTGGCGGTCAGGGCGTCGGTGTTGCCGGCGACGGCGTGCTGCAATGCCGAGCACCACGGCCGCCGCTCCGGCCAACAGCGGCCCGATGGTCCCGGTCACCGCGCCGGCTCTGCTGGCCGCCGTGGTTCAGGCGCTGCCTGCCGGGCTGAGGGCCGATCACTTCGAGGTCGGCCCGGCCTCCGCCACCGATCCTTACCCCAGTGTCTTCGCCCAGGTGCACACGCCCGCGGGCACCGGCCAGATCGGGGTCAGCATGTACCCGAGCAACGGCCCGCTGACCTGCTCGGACGCCGGCACCTGCCACACCGACTCGGCCGGCGAACCGGTCCAGGTCCAGCACGAGGCGGGCAACTGCATCCAGAACACCGTGGTCACGGTGCAGCGCCACGAGGGCTTCACCCTTCAGGTCCAGATCTCCAGCTGCCTGTTCGCCGGCAACGTGCCGGCCGTCTCGGCACTGACTCAGGACCAGGCCGTCGCGCTGGCGGGCGACCCGGCGATCACGACCAGGATGCCCGCCTCCTTCGTGCGGGCCGCCGGTGCACGGTACCCGGACCTCCCCTTGGTCTAGGCTCCGCTGTTTCGTTTCCCGTACTGCGTGATTCTGCTTGTGCGTGTTGTGCGCGTTTTGCATGGTTTTGGTGATCACGGTTCGGCTACAGGTCAGCTCCCGGCTGTCGGTTCAATCCGTGGCCGAACTACGCTCGGGCTTCCGCGCGGCAGGGGACCGCGCGCGCCACGGCTGACCTCCCGTGGCCGGACCAGTACAAGGACTTCTGCACATGCGCATCCGCCTGACCGCCGTCGCCCGCCACCTCGCGGTGGTGGCGGCCATCACCGCACTCGCGGCCGGGGGCATCGTCACGACGGGTGCGGCATGGGCGGGCGGGCAGCCGGTGACGCTGCGCCTCGACGACGTCGTACTCAAGCCGGGCGAGGGACAGGGCTCGCTGGGGCCCATGGCCACCCAGGGGGACTTCGACGGCACGATGGTGTACGCGGTCAGCACCAGGCCCCTGACCGATCCGGCCGGTGCCGGCCTGGGCCTGCCGGCGGGCATGAAGGTGACGGTCGGTGCCGACGTTTTCGGGACTGCCGGCTGCTCGGTGGCGCCCGGCACCACCGCCATCTACCTGTGCACCGTCAGCCCGAACGCGGTGCCCGGCTCGCCGCAGATCTCGGCGGCCGCGGACGTGCCGGACGGCACCACCGCCTATTACGGTGCCGTGTTCGTGCCCAAGGGCGGCAGCATCGACGAGGCGCTCACCGAGGTCCGCACCATCGGCACGGCACCGGTCAGTGCGCCCCGTGCCTACCCCTCGTACAGGAACGCGGCGAGGGTGGTCGTCGAGTCCCCCGAGCACGTCGCCCGCAACACCGTGCGGCTCTCGATTGCGGATCTGAGCGCCAGCAACGCGGTCACCCAGCAGGTGCGGGTGCACGCCGTCGACCCCGGACAGGTGGAGCTGCTCTTCAAGAGCTCGGCCGGTCAGCCTGCCTGGAGCCCGGACCAGCAGATCGGGGTGCGGGTCACCAACGCCACCACCACGACACCGGGCGCAACCTGCGACGACGAACCGGCCGACCTCACCTCGCCCACCCCCCTTGTGTGGTGCGACCTGCCGGCCGGCGACAGCACCATCAGCTACACGCTGGTCGCGCAGCCGCAGGTGGTGAGCTGGAAGGTGGACGTCAACGCCCAGTACCGGGTGTACACCTCGGGCCAGGGCAACCCGGGGGCGACCGCGACCTTCTCCATCAACGGCACCGGCCCCGCACCGTCGACGGCGTCGACCGGCAGCTCGACGGTCGCCGCTCCGTCGGCCGAAGCCGCCCCGCCGAGCGCAACCACCCCGTCGGCCGAGGCCACTGCGTCAGGCGCCAACACCTCGTCGGCCCGGCCGGCCGCCACGGTTAACCGCGGGACCTCCCAGGCGCTGCTGCTGACCGTCGCCGGTGGGGTGCTGCTCGGCGGCACCGCGACCGCGCTGCTGGCCGTCCGGCGTCGCCGCACCCGCGGCAGCAGCTGACCGGCGGTCAAGCCGGTGTCGTCGGGCCGCCGGGCCGACGTCGGAGACTTCTGGGTCCGCGCCCGCCCCACCCTGCCGATCGCCGACCGCCTGGCCCGCATCGGCGCCCTCGACTCCCTGGCCCCCGGCGCCCGGCGACGCGACCTGCTCCTGCACCTGGACGAACTCCACCGCCAGCACGCCGGCACCGCGATCCCCGAGCAACTGCTGCTCACCCCCGTCACCGCAGCCCAGCAGGTGACCGGGCTGCCCGACATGACACCGCGTGAGCAGATGGAGGCCGAGCTGGAGGTCATCGGGATGGACGCCAGCCGCCACCTGATGCAGCCCTTCCACCCCCTGCTCGCCGAACTCGGCGTCACCCCCTCCCACCAACTGGGCGAGGTCCCGAGCGGGGAGACGGTCCTGGTGGCCGGCGCCAAGATCGCCATCCAGACCCCGCCCATGCGCTCGGGCTGCCGCACGATCTTCGTCTCCCTGGACGACGGCAGCGAAGGTGGTCAGATCGACCTCGCCTACTTCGACGACACCCACGAACCGGTGGTTATCTAGGGTTGTCAATAGCTCTTCCCAGGTCAGCAGCGAAATTGTCCTTCTGGCACATGAGGCAAGTAGGTGACTGCTGGTCCACCTGTGTCCTGTGTCAACGCCGGCCTCGCCACGTCGGACCGCACGGATGAGCGTGCCGAGGTCCGCGAGCGCGGCCATCGCCACCAAGTTCGGCCTCTCGCCCACCAGCCCGAACACCGGCGGAGTGCCCTGTCACGACCCACTGCGATGATGACCGCCAAAGCCGACAGGAGGGGGCACAGGACGTGATTGAGCTGGCCGAGCAGGTCATCCGGCGGATCGCCACGGACGTCGTCAGACATGCGCCGGAGGGCTGGACCGAGGCAGTGCTGAACTTCACTGCGGGTGTCGGTGTGTGCTTGAGGTCCGGTGGATACACCGTAGCCGGGGAGCCCTGGCAGCCGTTCCGCCGCTACGACTTCTACCCCGAGCTGTGGAGCCTGGCGGAGGCCATTCGCGCCAGCCGGGGCTGGGAGCACGCCGGCATGGAGGTTCGGTGGCGGCCAACGGGAGAGTTCGACCTGGTCGAATTCCCGGATGCGGTCACCAACGCCCACGGGTACGGTGCCGGCTTCCAGGTCGTGCTCGATCACGACTACCGGCTGCCTCAGCCGGGCTTCGGGCAGGAGCCGGGAACGGGCGGCCCGGCCGGCGACCCGGACCTGGCGGTGGCCCGGTTCCGTGCGTACATGGAGCGCCGCGCATCGATCCTGGGGCAGCCCGAGCAACTGCCGCCTCCCGCTTCGGCCACTGCGCTCGACGAGGCCGAACGCCGCCTCGGCCGCCCGCTGCCCGCCGACCTGCGGGCGCTGTACCTGATCGCCGACGGCGACGGCATCGGGTACGAGAACCTGAACCTGTTCGGCAACAACCTCTGGCTGTCGCTGGAAGGCCTCGTCGAATGCCAGGACGAGTGGCGTGAACCAGTCTGGTTCGGCTGGGACTTGGAGTGGGACGCGGTCGTCTTCGACGCCAACCCCGCCGATACCGTCCGGCGCTGTGGCGGGCACCCGGGCTGGCTTCCCTTCGCCTCCGGCCAGGACGGCAACTTCCTGGCCGTGGACACCGCCCCGGCCTGCAAGGGCCGACCTGGTCAAGTTATCCAGATGGGCCGCGACTACGACCACAGCCCGGAGTACGTCGCGGACTCGGTGACCTCACTGCTCGGCCACTACCTGGAGCTGCTGGAAGAAGGCGCATACGAGGTGCAGGACGGCAACATCCGCATGAGGGAGCCCGACCGCGGCTTCGACCGCGGAATTGCCGTCGGCGAGATCCCGGCGGAGATCCCGCCGACCCTCCAGGACATCACCATCAACACCCTCTCCAGCGCGGTTGACCTCACCCCGCTCACCGCCGCCCCGAACCTGCGACGGCTACAGCTCCACAACGGTGGTACCACGGATCTTGCCCCGGTCCGCGCCCTGCCCGTCGAGACCCTGCACGTCACCCTCGACGGCACCGACCTGACCCCCCTCGTCGACCACCACCACCTTGCCGCCCTGAACCTGGGCACCACAGTCGTGACCGACCTCGCACCGCTGCGTACCGTCCCGAACCTGCGCTGCCTGGACCTCTCCCGAGCCGCCGCCACAGACCTCGCCGTCCTGGCCGATCTCCCCGGCCTGCGCTACCTGGTCCTCACCGCACAGCAGTGGTCCGTCCTGCTGGACGAAGGCAACGCACCGCCCAACCTCGCTGCCGCGCGTCTGGCGGGTGCCGATGTCAGTTTCGACGACGCCCTGGCCTGGTCGGCTCGCCTCGGCCGTGGCAGCGGTGACGCGTTCCGCCTTTCCAGCACCTTCGGGCCCAGTGGCAGTTGAGTCCCTCGCGCACTCGCGAAAGCTGCAGCAGAACGTACGCGCGGACCTCCGAGCGGGCTTGCTCCCACACGGGTGCCGCGGCCCGCTCGCCACCACCGCGGTGGGCGGCCATCAGGGTCAGCGTGGTCGCGGTGACCGGGTCGGCCGTCTTGGCGACCCGGCGCAGCAGCTCGGCCCGTTCCCACTCCTCCACACCATGCAGGGGCAGGGAGGAGAGCATTCCCAGGCAGGAAACGGCCGCCGCCCATACCGCCTCGCCACCACGGTGCTCCAGCTCGGCTGCCAGGGCACGGAAGGCCTCGCCTTCCCCGGTGGCGACCGTCGTGTCGAACGCGGCGTCGAGCAGCTGCTCGATGGTCGGCTCGGCTGGGGCGGGAACGCCGGGGGAGGGCGGCTGCGCGGGGTCGTTCACGAGGCGGACCGTACCTCGGGCCACCGACACAAGAGCACGTCCATCTGCCGTGCGCCGAGCAGGTCTGCCCGCTGCGCCCCGGCCGCAGGGGCGGCGGGGTTGCCGGGTGGGTTCAGGCACGGGCGCGCCACCGTGCTGCGGTGCGGGCGATGTGGGCGCGCAGGGCGGCCTCGCCAGCGGTGCGTTGCTGGGCGGTGGTGGCGCGGCGTGCGCAGCCTTCGCTGACGGTGACGTTCACCGAGTGGCGGCGCTGGGATCCGGGGAGCTGGTGGTGCATCCAGTGCCAGCCCTGCCGGTACAGCTGTTCGACCTGGCCGGGAACGTACCCGTTCTGCTCCAGCAGCGCCTCGATCACCCCAGGTCCATCTCCCACCCCGCATACCGGTACGTCCCCGCCGCACAGGCTGGGCAGCCGGCGCCCGTGCAGGCCTCGATCCGCGCCTCCCACCGCGGCGGCGGCCGGCGCGGCACACCACGCTGCTGCACGTAGGTGACGCCCTCCAGCGCCAGACGCTCGTAGTCGATCCACCCGGCAGCCGCCAGGGTGCGCACCGCCCGCCGCACCGACGCCACCTGCGCCTCGCTGGCGCGCTCCACCCCGAACACCGCGGCGGCGATTTCCCGCACTGAGCTCCAGGCGGGCAGGCCGGTCAGTGCGCTGCGCCCGAGCGGTTCGGTGGCCAGGTGGGCGAGCACGGCTCGCTGGATTCGTCCGAGACCGCGCGACATGACCCCAGTGTCCGGTGTTGTCCCGCGTCTGAGCAACGAACGCTTACGCCCCTGATCGCCTTCCCTGACTCGGGTGATTTGTTGCTGTTCCCGGGTGTGGCGGCGTGCCGTTGTGGGACAACGGGTTCCGGGCCCGTCGGTGGTCGGGCCCGCGCGCGTGCAGGAGGGAGCGGGTTGGTGAGGGTTGCCGAGGCACGGGAGCTGATCGGCGAGGCGGTGGTCGCGTCCGTGCGGGCGGGCTTCGCCGCCTGGTACCGCGAGATGAACTACGCGCAGCATCCTGCTGGGCCGCCGGCCTTCCAGGCCGTCCGGGACCCGGCCGGGCACGACGCCTCCCAGGTCCCGGACGTCGCGAAAGCGGAGGTCGAGTCGCAGCTCACCGAGGGCATGCCGCACATGTTCTTCACGTACAAGCGCGAGTACGGCGGCCCGCCGATCGTGCAGCTGTGGCTCCACCCGTCGTGGGCCCGGAAGGTCGCCCGGCCGGGCTGGGCGGTGATGGACGGCCGCGCAGTCCTCGATGTGCTGGCGTGGGAGCCGGCCGGGGGAGTGGAGGGCGGGCAGCGTCCGGTGCGGGTGCGCGCTGCGGTGGTGCAGGCCGACTACGACAGCGGGATGCACGGCTGGCGCGCCCACGCCGACAACCTCGACCTGGCCGTCGCCTGGAGCGAAGGCGGCAAGCCACAGCTGTTGTTCCCCTGGCAGGAGGGCAGAGCTGACGGCCCCCAGGCCACCCCGGTCGCGTGATGGCCTCGCATGTTCGGTTGCCGGCGGCGTTCACCGCGCGGCTGAAGGCCGCCGCCAGCCGAACAGCGAGGCGAGCGCGCCTTCGTCGCAGGCGCTGGCACGGGCTCCTACCGGCCCAGCCAGCGGGGCCCGGCCCAGCGCGCCTACCCGGCTCTTCTCCCGGAGCGCCTGGCCGCTGGCCCGCTCCGGCTCCAAGGACCGTCGTGACCGCTCCCGCCCCGCCTACCCCCGAACGTCCTTGCCCGGCCCACTGATACTCAGGAGCGCCGTGTCCGCCGTCACCACCGCCTTGCCCGCCGCCGATGAGCTGACCGCTCGTCTGACCTCCGTCGGCCCGACCACCCCGGCGCCCGTCCCGGAGGAGATCCGCAGCGCGCTGATGAGGTTCGCCGGCTGCGAGGTGACAGGCAGCCGCCTGGGCAGCAGTCTGGCCGGAGCCGCCCGCGGGTACCTGGGCCTGCCGCTGACCCCCTACACCGCCGAGGAGCGCGCCGGGATCAACACCGTCCTGGCGACGCTGCTCGCCATCCTGCTGCCCGAAGTGGTCCGGTTGGTGGTCGACGACCAGCAGGTCGTGGCCGATGCCTTGGCCGCGCTGCGGTAGTGCCCGGGTGGTGAGGCCCCGGCAGTTGGTCCGCGCGGTGCCGGGTGGGACAAGCGGTCTCGGCCCGCCGTCGGACGCTGCCGTAGGCTGCTGGTGCCAGTTCGTCAGGTTCTGGTGGTGGCGGCGCATGCTTGCTGGACCAGGTCGAGTACGTTCGCTGCGGGTAGCAGGTGCGCGTTGAGGGTGGTGGTCCAGCCGCCCTACGGCATCTGCCCGGGCCTAACGAACGGGCCGGCCCCACGGCGGCGTCGCGCCCGCTGCGGCACCCACGCCTCCACCCGCTGCGCCTGTTTGATCTTGTCGAACTTGAAGCGTTCGCAGTTCTTTTGGGGTAACTTCAGCCTGCCCTCAAGTCCATTTCTCTGTATAGGAGTTGATAGTTCCGCTACGGGGCCGCGCCACTGCGCGGCCGGTTCCGAGGGCTGATCCGAGAAGAAGCGCATGTGAGCCATGCTGGTCCGAGGGGGAGAAGTGGCTTATCTGGTGGAGCTGCCAGTCGGTGGGACGGCGGAGCGGCCTGAGGTTGTGCGGATCGAGGTCGAGCAGGCCGCGGAGGGTCTGGTTCAGGTCGCCCGGCCGGGGCAGGTGGTGGCCCGGGCGACCAGGTCATTGGGGGAGATGTTGGCCGGGGTCCTACCGGTGGCCGAGCACTTCGTCGATGGGTTTCGTGGCATGGCCCACGCGCCGCAGGAGATCTGTGTCGAGTTCGGCCTCTCGCTCTCTGCCGAGGCGGACGTGGTGATCTCCAGCACCACGGCGCAGGCCAACTTCAAGGTGTCGCTCACCTGGCATCGCCCATCGGATGAGGCCGACGGCGCGGGCGAGGGTGGTGGGTTGGCGTCGGGGACGGCGGCGTCGTCGTGACCGGGGCCGTGCCCGACGGTATCCCCGGGGCCGGGCCTGGCGCGGTTGGCGGGGCGAAAGCGCTGGACGCGGCCGTGTTGCGGATCAGGGACCGGCTGGAGAACCCGGTCGGCCTGGGCTTTCTGGTCACCCCCGAGCTGGCCCTCACGTGCGCACACGTCGTCGAGGCCGCGCTGGCTGGCCAAGGCGTCGAGCCTGGTGTCGGGAGTGCGGTCTTCGTGGACTTGCCGCTGCAGCCTTCACCGCGGGGGCAGGCCCGCGCGAGCAGCGCCGGTGTGGCGGCCGTGGTCGAGGTCTGGGACCGTCGGCAACCAGACGGCGGCGGTGACGTAGCTGTGCTGCGACTGAGCTCAATGCTGCCTGGCGCCCGCCCGGTCCGGCTGATTGAGGCGGGCGAGGTGTGGCAGCACCCGGCTCGGGCCTTCGGATTTCCGCTGGGCCATGACGGCGGGGTTTGGCACTCGGGCGTTCTGCGGGCCAGGCAGGCCAATGGCTGGGTGCAGGCCGACCTCGCTGCCACGGGTCACCGCGTCTCGCGGGGCTTCAGCGGGGGGCCCGTGTGGGACGACCAGCTGGTCGGCGTGGTCGGCATGATGGTGGCTGCCGAGGCCGGCCAGCCCCCGGTGAGTTACCTGATCCCCACCGACGGCCTGCTGGCCGCCTGGCCCGTGCTGCGCGACCTTGCGCTGCCGCCGTCGCCGTTTCGCAGCCTGATGCCGTTTGCGGAGGCAGATGCCCACGTCTTCCACGGTCGCCGCGCGGAGAGCGCCGAGGTGGCCGCCCGGCTGGGTCGCGAGCGCTGGGTCACCGTGGTCGGACCTTCCGGGTCTGGGAAGTCCTCGCTGGCGTTGGCTGGCGTCGTGCCGCGGCTACGGGCTGGCGGCTCGCTGGTGCTCACCGTCCGGCCGGCCAATGGCAGCAGCCCGCTCTCGGCACTCGCTGCAGGCCTGCTGGCCCTGCTGGAGCCAGAGCTTCCCGAGACTCACCGTCTGACGGAGCTCCCACTGCTCACCAGCCTGCTGGCCGACCCGGATGGCCTGGCAGACCTGGTGCCGCGGCTGCTCGCTCGCCACAACTGCAGCCGCCTGCTGCTGGTTGTGGACCAGTTCGAGGAACTCCTCGGCGCCGGCCCGGGTGACGTCGACAGATTGGCCGAGGTGCTCTACCACGAACAACTTCCCGAGACGGTCCGGGTGCTGACCACGCTGCGGGCCGACTTTCTAGCCGCTGTGCTGGACCACCCGCGGCTGGGCCCGGCGATCCGGCGCGAGGTGTACGCGCTCGGGCCGATGAGCCCCGAACAGCTGCGCGAGGTGGTCACCGCGCCGATCGAGGCCGTCCCCGGGGTGACTTACCAGGCCAACCTGGCCGAGCGGCTGCTGGCGGAGACGGGCTCCGGGCCGGGGGCGTTGCCGCTACTCGGCTTCACACTCGACCAGCTGTGGCACCGCCAACACGGCGGGCTGCTCACTCACCAGGCCTACGACGACCTCGGCGGAGTCCGTGGCGCGCTGGGCGCGCACGCCGACGAGATCTGGCAGACCTGCGTGGCCCCGGCGGACGAGGCACCGGCACGCCGTCTCTTCACCCAACTGGTCCGAGTCCCGCTCGAGGCCGCATCCGCAACCCGTCGCTGCGCACTGCGCACCGACCTGGGCGCAGCCGAGTGGCGCATCGCCCAGGACCTCGCCGCCACCCGCCTGCTGGTGACCGGACGCAACGCCGAGGGCGTCGAAACCGTGGAACTCGCGCACGAGGCCCTGATCACCGCCTGGCAGCGGCTGCGCGGCTGGGCCGAACAGGACCGCTCCTTCCTGGCCTGGCGGGAGGTGCTGCGGCACGACCTGGAGCGCTGGCAACTCGGTGGGCAGACCACTGACCTGCTACCTACCCGCAGCGCCCTGGCGGGGGCGCAGCCGTGGCTGAGCACGGGCAGCGGGCTGCTGAACGCGGCCGAGCGTGACTACCTGCGGCGCGGCCGGCGGCACCGCCGCGCCCGGGCCCGGCGGGTACGGGCGGTGATCGCGGTGCTGTGCGTGCTGGCCCTGGCTGCGGCGACCGGCCTGGTTCTCACGGTGCGCCAGCAGCACGACACCGCACGGCAGGCGGCGATCGTCCGGTCCAAGAGCCTGGCCGCCGACGCGGCCGCGTTGCGCAGCACCGATCCGGGCCTGGCCAGCCGCCTGGCGATCGCCGCCTATCGCTCCTCACCCACTCCGGAGGCAGCCGATCAGCTGTACGGCGTGCTCGGCAGCATGCTGGACAGCGTTGTCGGTGACACCGGCAGCCAGATCCTGCGGATCGCCACGGCGGTGCACAGCCCGCTGGTCGCCGCTTCGGCCACCGACAACAGCGTGCGGATCTGGAGCCTGGCCGACCCTGCCGCCCCGGTTCTCGATGCGGCCATCCACTCATCGGCCGCCGCGGTGGCTCTCAACCCGAGCGGATCCCTACTGGCCGCCGCATGCGACGCTGGCGACAACCCTGGTTTGTGCCTGTGGGACCTGGCCGACCCTCGGCACCCCATTGTCGCGGGTCGCCTACCCCGGCCCGCGGGCGGGCCTGACAGGCCGAGGCAGACTGTCCCCTCCATGGCTATCACACCAGATGGCGGCGTGCTGGCCGCGGGATTGGGAGACGGCGAGACCGTACTGTGGTCGATCACCGACCCCTCGGCACCCCGGCTCCTGGCCGACCTGCCTAACCCGACCACCCCGGGCTCGGCAGGGCTCACCGCAGTGGCCTTCGCCCCACGCGGCAACCTGCTCGCCACCACGGCCCTCGGCGCGACCACCCAGCTCTGGCAGGTCGGCGACCCGGCGCACCCGCAGCACACGGCCACGATCGCAGGAAGCTTCCAGGCGATCGCCTTCAGCCCCGACGGCGGTCTGCTCGGCGCTGCCAGCGACAGCCAAGTAGGCCTTTGGCGGCTCGGCGACCCCACCCAACCCACCGCGATCAGCGTTAACACCCCCGGTCTCCAGACCCTGCAGTCGCTGGCCTTCAGCCCCGATGGCGGCCAACTCGCCTACAGCGGTATGGACACCATCTCCCCTCCGAGCTCGGTCTGCCTGATGGACCTGTCGCCGGGCAATCTGGACCAGCAGCCCGGGCCGTCCATGAAGTGCTCGCCCGAGGCCTCCGGTGCCTTCGCCATGGCCTATACACCGTCCGGCGGGCTGCTTACCGGCGGCGATGACGGCATCTTGCGGCAGTGGCGGCACCCGTTGCTACCGCAACTCGACGCACAGGTGGAGGATTCTGGTCCCAACTGGAGCCTCAGCGCGAACGGCCGGTTCCTGGCCGCGCCGCAGTCGTCCGGGCAGCTCAGTCAGGATCCGCAGTCCGTCGGGATTTGGGATCTCTCCACGGCCGACCAACCCGTCCTTGAAGCCACACTGCCGGTCAGTGCGATGGGGGCCTCTTCTTTCTTCGCGACACCGCGCTGGTCACCGTGACACTGACCGGGCAGGTCCGACTCTGGAACCTGAGCGATCCACATCATCCCGCGATCAGTACCTCCCTCGGCACCGCCGACTTCCCCACCTTGGCCGGCTTCTATGTCGGCCCAGGCGTCACCTCGGACGCTGCCGGCGACCTTGTGGCGGTGGTCGGCAGCGGGGCCCTGCACCTGTGGCGGATCACCGATGCGATCGACGCGGTGGCCGCCGGCTCCCTTCCCGTGCCGGCAGCGGCGAACAACTTCGCCGGCGTCCTCGGCAACCACACAGCCATGGTGGCTACCACGGCTGGTTTCGATTGGTGGGACGTCAGCAACCCTGATCACCCCGTCCGTGCGGGGTCCTCCTCGGTCGCGGCCGCAAGCACCGACACCAAGGCCAAGCAGGATGGCGTGGTCATGAACAGTGCGACCACCGGCGGCGCAGTCCTCGCCGCCGACACCACCAACCAGGTCAGCTGCCAGTGCAGATGGCTGCTGTTCCGCTTCGGGGCCAACGCCGGTCCCACCGCTCGGGTTACCCTGCCCGGCGCGGTGGGCTCCGTCCTGTCCCCGAGCAACGACAACCGGCTGCTCGCCTCCGACAGCAGCAACGCCAACGTTGTCACCCTGTGGGACATTAGCGACCCACAGCACCCGCAGCCTCGCTCCAGCATCCTCGCGCTGGAGGGGATCAGAGGCATCACCTTCGACCCCGCCGACAGGGTGATGGCGGTCTGGAACAACGACACCGTGCAACTCTGGGACATCCACAACCGCACCAGCCCCAACCTCGAAGCCTCGTACAAGCCGGCCGACGGCTCCATCGCGACCGCCGCGTTCTCCCTGACCCAGCCAACCCTCCTGCTGGCCACCAACGGCACCGTGTCAATGCTCGACATGGACCCCGCCAAGCTCGCCGACCACCTGTGTCAATACACCGGCGGCGCCCCGCTCACCGCCTCCCAGTGGCAGCGCTACGCCCCCGGTATCGCCCCGCAAGACCCCTGCCTCCGGCACTGACAGGATCGGTGGTGCTCCGGCGGCAGGCTGCAGCGCCTCCGCGCGGACGCCCCGCGCAGCGCCCGGTTCAGGTCGCAATCGTGCAGGTGGTGGGCTCCGCACGGGGCCCGCACCCGCGGTCGCCGGTCGGGCGGGTGAGGCGGACCCTCAGGACGCGGTGGTCGCGGGCCCCGCCGGCAATCCGTGCCCGCTCCACCGTCGCCGGCTGAGCCAGGGGCGTCTCGTCGGTGCTGCTCGTCGGAGGACCGTCCGTCACGTGCCTTGCTCGGCCTTGGCCTCGGCGAGGAGTGTGCGGCCCCACTCTCGGGAGACGCCGACCTGGTGCCGATTTGTTGGACGGTCAGGCCGGGGGTCGGTATGCAGCATCTGCCGATTCTGTTCGCCACTGTTTGGCGGCGGGGTTGGGCGTCGCGGTACGCCAGCGCGGCGTGGAGTCCTTCGGCGCCGATGGAACGGCCTCCCGCCTTCGACTTGCCACGCAGGAGCCGCCTCTCGCCACAGTAGGCCCTGATGGTGGAGCGCTTGCAGTGCTTGATGCCGAAGAAGATCGTGTCGTGCCTCGGGCCGGCGGTGTGTCCTTGGCCGGGCGTGCCGAGGGCGTGGGCCTGCAAGGCCGTGCGGCCGGCCGGTGCTCTGCTGAGAAACGTGAGCTGGGTCCTCATCATCGTGGGCGAGCGCGTACACGACCCACCGGGCGCCGGTGAACTGCAGGGACAGCCGGACGTTCAGTGGCCAAGCGCTCGCAGCGACGTCGGTGAGTAACTGCGCGATGAGGCCGACCACCAGGTCCTCGGCGGCACCGAGTTCGGTCGGGCAGGGCGCCCGGCGAGGCGGCTGCTCATCCTCACGGCGGGCGTTGGCGAGCCGTGAAGGGGTGATACCAGATCGGCGGGCTATGGAGGTGGTGTTCGCAGTTATTTCACCCGTACGGAGCGATTGTCGGGGAATGGCTTCGCTGGAGCGTGCCCGGGACCTCGGATGATCGCCCAAATGACCTGTTTTGCGCACTGTATGACTGTGCGAAGGGTGCGTCTACGGTTGCGCACGGTGCGCAGGTCGCCGCTTCAGTTCGCGCCGATCCGACGGCCTGCGCACCGCACATACCTACTACTTCGAGGAGGTGAGGAGCGGTGACTCGCTCCCCGCATTCCCGTTCGACCGAACCCGCTGGTGAGGGCCCTGCCGGTGGCAACAACGCTACCGGAGGGGGTGAGACGACCCGGAGTATGAACCGGGTGGGCAAGCGGCGCCCGCATAACCGGCGGCCCGCCGGGCGCATGAACGTGGTGGTCGTCATCCCGCCGCAGGGCATGCACCCGTCCGACTGGGTGCCGACCGTCGCGTCGCTGCTCCTGGTGGTCGCCCACAGGTTGTGGCGCCGCCGGGCCTGACCCGGCACCGAGAGGGTGGGGCCGCTGCCAGCGGCCCCACCCCGCCGCGTATGCCGAGCCTCTAGAGGGGGCGGGGCCCTGCCGGATCCGATCGGATTCGGCGGGTGCCGCCTTCCGATTCGTGACACCGACCTCGGCCCCGGACCGGGCCCCGGAGACGGAGTGGCCGATGATCACCAGCCCGTTGTGCGCCAACTGCGGGATCCCGCTGCACGAGCGCCGACAGGGCCGCCCCCGGCAGTGCTGCAGCGACGCCTGCCGCCAGGCCCTGCACCGACGCCGCCTCGCGGCCGACGCCGCCTCCTACCCGATGGCCACCGGGGACCTGGACGACATCCTCGAGGAACTGGTCAAGGACCTCGCCGCCGGCCTGAACGCGATCCAGCGCGACCTGCGCACCACGGCCGGCACCGGCACCGGTGTCACGCCCACCGCCTTGGCCGACGCCCGCCAACTCGCGGTGCGGATCGAGGACCTGACCGCGGGCCTGGTCGGCCAGGCCCGCCTGCACCGCACCCCCTGGGCCCAGATCGCCGCCGCGCTTGCGGTGAGCGAGGACACCGCCCGCCACCGCTTCCGGCCCCACGACATCGAAAGGCGCCTGGCCCGGCTGCGCCGGCGCACCGCGCCCGCGGCCAAGGCCACCGGGCCAGGCGCCCGGGTGCCGGCACCGGGCGAGAGGAGTGCGCCCGCGCCGCCGCTTCCCGAGCCCGCAGACCGGCCGGCCGTCAATCGCCTGGCCCCGGTGCTGTCACGGTTGGTGCGTGCGACCGGCCGCAGTCAACGCGCCGTCAGCGATGCCTCTGGCCTGTCTGCCTCCTATCTGTCCCGCATTCTGGCCGGCGGGCGCATTCCGACGTGGCGGCTGACCGAGGCCATCGCCCTGGCCTGCGACGCCGACCCCAAGGTTCTGCGCGAACTCTGGGAAGCCGAGCGTCTTCGCGAGTTCGAGCACCGCACCGCCCCCAACCGGCCCGGCACCCGAACGCAACCGCATCCGCCCACCACCGGCTCTTCCCGCACCCGCGCCCCCAAGGACGACCCGGCTGCCGCCCGCACCGCCCTGCAGGCAGCCCTGAGCACGCTGCACCTGAGGGCCGGGCGCCCCAGCCACCGCCGCCTGGCCGCCGCCACCGACTACCGCCTCACCCAGGACCGCATCAGCACCATCTTGGACGGCACCACTGCGGTGGCCTGGGACGACCTCGCCGTACTCGTCGACGTCCTGGCCGGCGAGCGCGCCTACTTCCAACCCCTCCACGCGGCCGCCACCGGCCAGGGCGGCGCCGAGGGTCGCAGCACCCCGTCACCGGCCCTGCGGCACGCGCCCGAGTCCATCATGTCCGCAGCCGACCACCGGGCGCAGATCCTGCACCGGCGCGCCCGCGCAGCTCGGGTCGAGCAGACCGTCCACCCCGAGGCCGCCGAAGGTTGCGGCATTCCCGACCCCAGGAGCGCTGTGCCCCGTCAACTCGATCCCGAGACCGCCAAGGCGAACATGATCGCCAAGAATGTGTGGCCCATCTCGCCCTGGCCCACGGCCGCCAAACCGTGGCTGAGCGTCTGCATGGACTGCGGCCAGTACGTCACCCCGATCTACCGCAACGTGATGCAGCCCGGCCGCGGAGGCTGCGAACCGTGCGGCCGCGCCCGCGCCGTGGCCAAGCGCAAGGTCCCCGCCCACGTCGCCCTCGCCGAGCTGCGCGCCAAGGGCGTGGAACCCCTTACGGACTACCCGGGCATCGACGTCCCCTGGCCCAGCCAGTGCCGCAGCGCCCTGTGCCCGGGCCTGTGGCAGGGACAGCCGGCCGACATCAGCCCGCGCCTGTCGGATGCCCGCCTGGCCACCATCTCGGCCTGCAAGTACTGCGCAGGGATCGCGATCCGACCCGAGCGAGCGGTCTACGAGATGATCCAGCGCGGCGTCCAACCGCTCGCCCCCTACCGCAAGGCCACCACGCCCTGGCCCTGCCGGTGCCTGACCTGCCGAGCCGAGGTCAGCCCCACCTACGCCAACGTCGTCCTGAACGGGCAGGGCGGATGCCTGCCGTGCAGCGGGCGCGCTCGCGTGTCCGAGGCGCAGGCCCACGCCGAGATGCTCGCGGCCGGCGCCCGGCCGCTCGAGCCCTACCCCGGAGTCAACAAGCACTGGCGCAGCCTGTGCCTGGCGCCCCACTGCCCTGGACCCACCGACCGCCTCATCCACCCGCGCCTGGGATGGATCAGGCGCGGCGCCCAGGCCTGCAAGTGGTGTGCCGGCGTGGTCATCGACCCGGACACCGCCCACGACATCATGCTCGAAGCCGGACTGCAGCCCCTGCAGCCCTACCCGGGAGTGCGTGAACCCTGGCGGTGCCGGTGCACGAACCCGGCCTGCCAGGCCATCGTCCACCCCACCCTGGGCAGCGTGAACAGCCGCGGCACCGGCTGCTTCGAGTGCGCCGACTACGGCTTCAAACGCGAACGCCCCGCACAGGTCTACCTGCTGACCCACGAGGGGCTGGGCGCGGCGAAGATCGGCATCTGCAACCTGAACACCGGACGGATCCAGAAGCACCAGGGCCAGGGCTGGCAGTTGCATGCCACCCTCGACTTCCCGCTCGGGCGCGACGCCGCCCGGCTCGAACGCGAGGTCCTTGCCGAATGGCGGGCACAGAACTGGAAGCCGGTCCGCGACCACGGCCGAACCTACGACGGCTGGACCGAAACCGTCCCCGTGACCGCCGACGCCTCCCGCGAGGTGCTGTGGGAGGGCGTCGTGCAACTGCACAACCTGCTGGCCCACAGCAAGACGAGCAGAGCGGCGGCCTGATCGTCAGGCACCCGATTTGCCGGACAGGACGTCCAGCACGTCGACGGGGTAGGCGCAGCGTCGTTGATCCAGGACAGATCCGACGACAGGAGGCACGGCTCGGCGTGGCAGGAGAACGGGACCGCAGGCGCGCTCGCCCGCGGTGGGCGACGTCGGCCCGAACCCGATGTGTAGAGGTAGCGGGTCTACGCGAGTGCCACCGGGCGGCGCCGGTGGTCGCCGCGGTGAGCATGGCGTGCCGCGGGGCAAGCGGGCCCGTGGCGCTCAGGCTCCCCAAGCATTGTCAAGGAGCCTTGACGGCCATGACGAGTGTCAGGGATCCTTGACACAAGGTCAGGCAGGGGAGAGGGGCGCGGTATGTCATGGGTGGATGAGACGGGCCGGCACGAGGGGTTCCCGGTGGCGGTGTTGGCGGACGGCCACGAGCCGGCCCCGATCGCCGACGGGCGCACCGAATGGTGGCTCTACAACGGGGCGGACGGACCGCGGGCGGTCGGGGTACGGGCCGGGTGCGGCTGCGGCTGGCGTGGCGCGGACATGCATCTGGTCGACTTCGGCGACGACGAGGCGACCGAGGGCATCGAGGAACGCACCGGCGTGTTCGCGGACTGGGAGTACCACGTCGAGCAGGCCGAGGGCGTGATCCCCCGTGACGTGGAGCAACTCCTCGACACCCTGACCCGCCGCATCGAGAACCTCTCCCAAGCCGGCCGCTCGGCCGCCGCGCTGCGCGTGGTCGCCCACCTCGAGCGGACCACCGCGCGCAGCGGCCTGGACGCCGTCCGCACCGCCCGCGACGGCCTCATGACCTGGGAAGCCATCGGCCGGGAACTCGGCTGTAGCCGCCAAGCCGCCCACGAGCGCTACGCCCGCCGCATCAACGACCAGATGCCCGACACCTAGGAGTCGTCTTCAAAGCCGATCAAGTGATGAGAGATCATGTCCGGCATGGTGCGTCGTCATGAGCTCTCTGATGCCGAGTGGGCTGTGCTGTTGCGGCTCCTGCCTAGTTCGGGGACCGCTGGCCGGCCCCGCAGCCCGGTGAACGGGGCTATCCATGACGATCCCCGACGCCGTGATCACGCGAGGCATCGCATGATCATCGCACCTGCGGCCGGCGGACTCGGAGATCGGCCCGGCCTCAGAACTCGAACCACAGGTCGATGTCCGGGTGGACGCGTTCGCGCAGGCAGTTCGAGTGCGAGTAGGCCTGCTGCCGCACGGCACCGCCTCGCACTGGGTCAACCGCACCGAGCCTGAGCTTGGTCGCTGCCCCGTCCTGGTCGAGATCGATGACCTGATAGCAGAAGCAACAGGTGGGGTTCGGGTTCAACGATGCCCTTTCATGTCACCGAGACGACAGCGCCAGCCGCGCTGTCCCGCAGACCCTACGTCGAACAAGACGCCGAGAACGGGACAGCCCTTCGCCGAGGCAATCCGAGGCCTGCGCGAGGAGCCGGCACGAGCCGTCCGTATCACCGCCAGTTCCTCGGCGCAGCAGTGGCAGGAGTCCGTGAGCGGGAACAGGGACCTGAAGCGTGCCGCCGAACGGACCGTCGACCACCTGGTCGACAGAAGCGACCTGCCCGCGGAACGCCTGTCCATCACCTACGGGCCCATCGCCACCGCCGACCTCACCGGCACCGCGGGCCACATCCTCGCCGACCGGATCGCCGACGACACCGAGGCCCTCACCCACATGATCCGCCCGCTGCTCCAGACGCTTACCTCCGCCACCGTCCAACTCGACGCACCAGCCCGCGACGCGACCGCGGCCCTCGTCCAGCTGATCACACGAGCTGCAAGGAGCCTGCTCGCCCTCGCAGACCAACTCCACCCCGAGTTCACGGAGGCCTGCGGAGCGGACGACGGCCAACTTGCCATCGACCGCCTCGCGGCCCTGCGCAGTGACCTGGACCATCTGGAGGACCTCCTGCTTCCCCCGGTCACCATCAGCGTTTCGCTCCCTCCCCAGCGCGCCGCAGCCCTGGACACACAGGGCGGCCGGCCGGCCTCGCCCTGATCGCCGAAGCCGACCCCCTGCTCGGCCCGCGACTGGCCCGGCTCGCGCGCCGCGACTGACAAGCGCTGCGCCGCAGCAGTGGCTCCCCTTCTGCCTGCCCAGCTGATCGTTGTCATGCCGTCGACTCCCTGTTTGCGCCGACCGGAGCCTCCGACCCGGGATCGGGCCACTTGCGGCCAGGCCGGACGAATCGCCCCAGCCGCCGGCCCGTCCTGTCACCGGCGCCGGACCAGCCCGGACGTGACCGAAAGCCGTGCCACCAACCCAGCCCGCGACACAAGCCCGGTGCGGGCACGATGGATCCGGGGGATGCGGTCGGGGCAACGCTGCACTCCAGCGTCGGCAAAGGGCTCGTAGACCTGGTCGCGGCCGCAGCAGCGCGAGTCGACCGATGGGCAGTATCACCTGGCTGGCCGGGCCGGCGCCGCCTCGGCTGCAGACCGGGCAGAAGACAGTCGCCCTGGTACGCGAGGACAAGGAGCCGGGCTTCACCGCGACCCTGGAAATCCGAGGAACTGCCATCGGGGTGTTCCGGCCGCGCCAGGTGGTCGCGACCGTGGGATGCCTGGATGCCTGGATGCCTGTGGCGGGGGGGCCGGTGCTCCGTCGGCAGGGCTACGGCCGCTGTCGGGCACGGTGGTTGCTGTCGTGCGCAGCCGCTTCCGGTCGGGTGGCTGCCGTGGGCGGGAGGCGGTGTGTCTGGGTGGGGTGGTGTGCGGGCCCGCCGCACCACGGTGTGTGTGGTGCGGCGGGCCGGGGCGTCAGGGGCAGTTGGTGGAGGTGCCGGTCTCCTCGTTGGTGATGCGGCAGGTGTTGTTGCCGCCCACTCCGGCGTCGATGGTGCCGACGTTGTCGACGGAGCCGTTGTTGGGCGCGGTGATGGTGTTGCTGCCGCCGGATCCGGCGTCGATCTTGCCGGCGTTGGTGGTCACGGTGATCGTGTTGCCACTGCTGCCGGTGGCGCCTTGGATGGTGGCCGGAGGGTTTGCTGAGGTGGCGATGCCGTTCCTGTCAACGGTGATCTGGTTGCCATTGCCGGCGAAGTTGATCGTCGCACCGTCGGCGTTCCCGTTCGTGGACAGGCTGCCTGTGCCGGTCTTGGCGGTGATGGTGGCGCCGCCCGCGTTGGTGGTGATGGTGCCGGTGTTGCCCTCACCGCTGTAGCCGAGGAAGCCGCCAACGGCGCCGCTGCCGTTGCCTCCGGTGGCGGTGATGGTGGCGCCTGTGGCTGAGGTCGTGGCGGTGACGGCGCCGGTGTTGCCCTTGCCGCCGGCTCCGCCACTGTTGCTGCCGTTGCCGCCGGCGGCGGTGACGGTGGCCTTGGTGGCTGTGACGGTGATGGTGCCGGTGTTGCCGTCACCACCGCTGCCGCCAGCGTTGGTGCCCGTGCCTCCGGTGGCGGTGGCGGTGTTGGTGGCGTTGATGGTGCCTGCGTTGCCGGTGGCGCCGTCGCTGGCGGTGCCGGCCTTGCCGCCGGTGGCGCCGGTTCCTCCGGTGCCGCCGGCTGTGCCGTCTGCTCCGGTGGCGGTGACGGTGAGGGCGGTGATGGTGGCGTTGGTGGCGTTGCCGATGCCACCACCAGCGGCGTTGCCGCCGTTCCCGCCGGTTCCGATGGCGGGGGTGCCGCCTCCGCCGGCTCCTCCGGTGCCGCCTTGTCCGCCGGTGGTGTTGGCTGTTCCTGCGGCGTTGACGGTGGCGGTGGTGGTGCCGTCTCCGTTTCCGTCGCCTCCGTTGCCCCCGTTTCCGCCGGTGCCGCCGTTGCCGGGGCTGCCGTTGATGTCGGCGCCGGTGCCGGCTCCTCCAGTGCCACCGCCTCCGCCGGTGCCGCCCTTGGTGGTGGCGGTGCTGGTGGTGTTGGTGGTGGTGATGGTTCCAGTGTTGCCGTCGCCGGCGTCGCCTCCGGTGCCGCCCTTGCCGCCAGGGACGATGATGCTGGTGAGGGTGCCGGTTCCTCCGGTGCCCCCGACTCCGCCAGTGCCTCCGGTGGCAGTGGCGTTGTTGCTGGTGGTGATGGCACCGGTGTTGCCGTCTCCGCCGTCTCCTCCGGTGGCCCCGGCGCCACCTCCTCCTCCGGCTCCGCCGCTGCCGTCGCCTCCGGTGCCGCCCTTCCCGCCGGTTCCGCCGGTGGTGGTGATGGTGCCGGTGGCGTTGATCGTGGCGGTGTTGCCGCCGCCGCCAGCACCGCCGACCGTGCCGTCACCGGCAAAGCTCGAGGTGCGGCCGGTGGCACCCATTCCACCGTCTCCGCCGGTGATGGTGAGCGCGGTGGTGGTGATGGTGCCGGCCGTGCCGGTGCCGCCGCTGCCACTGGCCCCTGGGGCGCCGTTTTGTGGGGTCGTGCTACCCGTGCCGCCGCCGCGGCTGCTGCCCCCCGCTCCGCCTGTGGCGCCGTCGCCTGCGGTGACGGTGATGGTGGCGACCGCGTTCAGGGTTCCGTCCTGGATACCGGTGCCACCGGCGCCGCCGTTGCCGCCGTTGCCCCCGTTCCCGCCGGTGGCGCCTCCGGCATCGCCACCGCTACCGCCTGCGGCGCCGTCGCCGCCGGTGGCGGTGATGGTGGCCGTGGTGGCGGTCAGGGTGCTGTTCCGCCCGCCGGCCCCGCCGCCTCCGCCGCCTCCGCCGGTGCCGCCGGTGCCGTTGGGGGCTTGCTTGTCTTCGAGGCCGGTGCCGCCGGCACCGCCCATCCCGCCACCGCCGGCGCCTGCGGCGTTTCCGCCGGTGGTGGTGAGCGTGGTGGCACTGACGGTGCTGTTCACGGTCCCGTCACCGCCGTTGCCGCCCATGCCGCCGGTTCCGCCGTTGCCTCCGGTCCCGCCGGGGTTGTTGGCGGTGGTGTTGCCGCCGTCTCCGCCCATGCCGCCCGCTCCGCCCGCGGTACCGTGTCCGCCGGTGAGGGTGGCGGTGCCGGAGGCGTCGATGGTGCACCCGCTCGCGCCCGCCCCACCGTTGCCGCCCGCTCCTCCTGTGCCTCCGGTGCCGCCAGGGCCGGGTGTGATGGCGTTGGTCCCGGGCGTCCCGGCCGCGCCGGTGGTGCCAGCGGCGGTGGTGCCGCCGTTGCCGCCGGTGACCTCAAGTTGGCTTTCGGTGCCTGCGTGCAGGGTGATCGTGCCGCCGTTGCAGCCGGCCCCACCACTGCCGCCGGCGGCGCCGGCGTTCTGGGCGTCCGCGCCGGTGCCGCCGTGGACGGTGACGAAGGCATCGCGGGTGCGCGGCGGGTCGCCGACCGGGGCGGTGGTGACGGTGATCTTCCCGTCGACGCCGTCGGCGCCGGCCCCACCGGTGACCGAGACGGTCAACGTCCCGTTGCCGGTGTAGTTCAACGCGCCGGTAGAGGAGATGCCGGGCTGCCCCGCGGCGTTGGTGATGGTGACCCTCGTATCGCCGTCCGCCAGGTTCCAGACCTGGCTCAGCCCCTTGGTACACCGGTAGGAGAAGCCGAGCAGGCCCGGCAGAGGATCGGTCTGGACACAGCCGTCCGGCAAACCGGCGGCACGGGCGGGTGCTGCCAGGGCCACGGCCATGCCGGCGGTGCCGAGGAGGGTGGCGGTGGCGAGGGCCACCATCCGGGAGGTGGGACGGGGCACGGGCATCGCGACTTCCTGGCAGTACTTCCGGGTGCTGGACACCGGAAGTCATATCCGCCCAACCCGGCCGCAAGCCCACAACCACGTTATTCCGCCGGTTCGGATCATTTGTCGGACCGTCAGATCCAGGCCGCCACACGCTTCGCCCGGGCCGGGCGGGATGGGAGCCGGGCGCGACAGCGCCCGGCTCTCGTCGAGGTGTCGTTACTGACCTCGGCGCTTCAGGGTGATGGCGTGGCGGTGGGAGGTCCAGGGGCCTGCTGTTCCCGGACAAGGTGATCACCTGCCCCACCAGCCCCGCATCGCAGCGGAGCGTACGTCGGGCCGCTCTGGTAACCGCCGGCCTCGAGCTGAGCGCACCTTCCGGTGTGGCGGCAGGCCCGGGCCAGTGGGCGGTGGCGGTTCTGCGGTGGCGGGGGCGGCCCGGTACGCGAATGCTTGCCCATAGGGTCCCGATCCTGCCTGATCAGGCCGCGCGGCCAGCGG
>NZ_JBNQTI010000037.1:10716-56838 GCF_050325825.1 Kitasatospora sp. LaBMicrA B282 | reverse complement strand
TGCCCACGTGTTACTCACCCGTTCGCCACTGATCCACCCCGAAGGGCTTCACCGTTCGACTTGCATGTGTTAAGCACGCCGCCAGCGTTCGTCCTGAGCCAGGATCAAACTCTCCGTGAATGTCTGCTCGTAATCGAGCAACACACTCGCGCAGAGCGGCACGGCAACCACCGGAATAGGGCGGCCCCGCGCACTGCGTCCTCGCTAGTGTTATTTCAAAAGGAATCTCCAACCCCGATCGCAGTAACATTTAACTACGAACCGAGGCCGGGGATGTCAACATATCTGGCGTTGACTTTTGGCACGCTGTTGAGTTCTCAAGGAACGGACGCTTCCTTCGCAGCCACTTCCGTGGCCCCTCCGGGCTTTCGTTCTTTCGTGTTTCCAGCTTACCAGATGTTTTCCGTTCCGTTTCCGGCCGGTCCGTCCGGGCTTTCGCCTTTTCAGGATTTCATCCGATTTGCTTTCGCCTTTCGGCGCTCCCGAACTCTATCAGAGTTTCTCGGCCCGTTTTCCCCGCTCGAACCGAATTCGAAGCGGAGCCGCGCGGCCTGCGGGGCAACCCGGAGAACATTACGCACCGGGGTGCCGGGAGTCAAACCGGCCCCGGACAGCGTGGCTGTCCGGGGCCGGTTACTGCGCTGGCCGCCGCTCAGCCGGCCCCCGGCCGGCTGTGTCGGTGGTGGGGCGGCTGCTCGGTGCTGCCGCCCGGCCCGGGTGATCCGGGTCAGCGGACCTCGGTGATCTCCGGTCCGCGGGCGAACGGGCTGAGCGAAGTGTCGCCGAACCGCGAGCCCTCCTTCTCCTGGGTGCCCACGCCGGCGTCGGCGACCATCTGGGCGTCCTCGGGGAGCTTGAGCACGATCGGGTCGCGCGGCGCCATCGGCGCCTCGCCGCGGACGACCACGGTCTGCCGGAAGACCTGCTCCAGCACGTCCGCGGTCTCCGGCTGCACGGCGGCCTGGCCGGAGATCACGCCGCGCAGGAACCAACGCGGGCCGTCGCAGCCGACGAAGCGGACCAGCTGCACGCCCTGCGTCCCGTCCGGCAGCTGCACCGGCACCTGGGCCCGCAGGTGCCAGCCCAGGTTGCCCTCCTCGATCTCGGCCAGCCCGCCCTGGGCCCGGATGCCGTCCGCGATCTCGTCGCGGACCTCGGACCAGATGCCCTCGGTGCGCGGGGCGGCGAAGGCCTGCAGCTGGATGGCGCTGTTGCCGAGCACCAGGGTGGCGGCCACGATCGCGTCGCCGGCCACCTCGACCCGCAGCTCCATGCCCTCGACGCCGGGGATCAGCAGGCCGCCCAGGTCGACCCGGCCCTCGGCCGGGCTCTCCAGCTCGGCGTGGTCCCAGGGACCGTCCGGACGCGGGGCCGGGGGCAGACCGACGCGGTCGGCGAGGTCAACCTCCAGCTCGTCGTCCAGCTCCTCGGCGTCGGTGGACGTCTCGCTCTCGGAGCCGGCGGTACCTTCGACGTCATCGGCCGTCTCGTCGGCGCTGATGGCGTCCTCGGCGAGCTGCTCGACAGCGTCCTCGCTCTTCTGGCGACGACGGAACACGGTCACTGTCCTTCCCGGTCCAAGACCGATGCGAATTCCTGCTCGTACCTTCGGCGGCTTGCCTTCGGCGACCCACTCGTACCCAGCGCGTACCCGGGCGGGCGGGCGGCGGCATGTTAAACCGCCGCGTGGCCACCGGTCGACCCGAACCCGCCCTCGGCGCGTGCGGACTCGGGCAGTTCGGCCACCTCGTGGAAGCGGGCCCTCTCGACCTGCTGGATCACCAGCTGGGCGATCCGGTCCCCACGCCGGAAGCCGACCCGCTCGCGCGGATCCAGGTTGACGACGATCACCTTGATCTCACCACGGTACCCGGCATCGACGGTCCCCGGGGCGTTCACGAGCGCAACTCCGCAACGAGCTGCCAGCCCCGAGCGCGGGTGGACGAACGCGGCGTAACCGTCGGGCAACGCGATGGCGATGCCGGTCGGGATCACCGTGCGCTCGCCCGGTTCGAGGTCGACGTCGACGGTGGCGTACAGGTCCGCACCGGCGTCTCCGGGCTGGGCGTAGCCGGGCAGCGGCAGCTCGGGGTCCAGGCGTCGGATCAGGACGTCGACCGGCGGACGGGCGGTGGAACTCACGGATTCACCTCGAAGGCTCTGGCGCGCTTGAACATGTCGGGGTCGTCCAGAGCGGCTTTGATGTCCTCCGGGCGACCGTGTGTGGTGAAGTGTTCCAGTTTCACCTGAACGAAGAGGGCCGCCGACCGGATCGCGACCGGTCCCCCGGGTCCGCCGACCCGGCCCTCGGCCGCGCAGTAGATCTTGCGGCCGTGCACGCCGGTGGCCCAGGCGCGGATGTGCAGCACCGCGTCGACCGGGACCGGGCGGACGAAGTCGGTCTCCAGCCGGCCGGTGACGGACGCGGTGTGCAGGATCCAGTTGAGGGAGCCGAGGGTCTCGTCCATCGCCGTGGTCAGGATGCCGCCGTGGGCCAGGCCCGGTCCGCCCTGGTGCACCGCCTTGACGGTGAACTCAGCGGTGACGTCGACGCCCTCGCCGGCCCGGACGTCGATCTGGAGCCCGCTGCTCTGCTGCGGGCCGCACCCGAAGCAGTGCTCGTAGTGCGAGCCCAGCGGGGTGCCCGGGGCGGGCGCGTCGGGATGGCGCACGGGGGCCACCGCGTCCGGCGGCGGGGTGGTCGGCGACAGCGGCCGACCGGACTGCTCGGCAGGGGCGACGGGCCGCTGCGGGGCCGGTCTCGGGGCGGTGGGTCCAGTCACAGCACCGGACCCTACCCGCCGGTAGCCAGGGCCGCACCCATGGATTCCCGCGGGATTCCGCCTGCCGGACGGGGCCTCGTGCGGACTCCTCAGGAACGGCGCCCACAATGGGGGACATGTACGACGAACGCCTCACCGCGCCCCGGTCCTGGTGGCTGCTGCCGGTCGCCGCCGGCCTGTCGATCGGCCTGATCCTCTTCAAGTTCGGCCCGGTGCCCGGGGTGATCGGACTGGTCGTCGGGCTGGTCGCCGGCGCGGTCGGCCTCAGCTCCTACGGCTCGGCCCGGATCCGGGTGGTCCAGGGGTCCCTGGTCGCGGGACAGGCCCGGATCCCGGTGACGGCCCTGGGCGCGGCCGAGCCGCTGGACGCCGCGGCCGCGGTCGCCTGGCGCTCGGTCAAGGCCGACCCGCGGGCCTTCATGCTGCTGCGCAGCTACGTGCCGACCGCGCTGCGGGTCCAGGTCACCGATCCGGCGGACCCGACCCCCTACCTCTACCTCTCGACCCGCGACCCGCAGGCACTCGCCGCGGCGATCAGCGCGGCCCGGGACTGACCGGCCGCCCGGCCGGGCGCTGCCGGTGCGGGAACGGCCACTGTGCCCCTCGTCGACAGGACGGGCCCCCGGGCCGGCCGGGCGCCACAGCGCGGCCGGTACCGGCCGCGGGCCGGAGCCGATGCTCAGGCGCAGTCCCGGCAGTACGGCTGGCCGTCCTTCTCGCCGGCGAGCTGGCTGCGGTGGTGCACCAGGAAGCAGCTCATGCAGGTGAACTCGTCGGCCTGCCGGGGCAGTACCCGGACGGACAGCTCCTCGTTGGAGAGGTCTGCGCCGGGAAGCTCCAGGCTCTCGCCGGAGCCGTCGTCGTAGTCGACATCGGTCGAGGGGGCCGCCTTGTCGCTCCGACGAGCCTTCAGCTCCTCGATGCTGTCCTCATTGATGTCGTCGTCTGTCTTGCGCGGGGTGTCGTAGTCCGTTGCCATGTTTCGCTCTCCCCCTCTGGGTGTGTGCGGTATCTCCAGCGCACGTAACGCATGAGGGGCCGGTCTTGTGCCCGACCCGAGGCCGAGATTGTGCCTTACTTCAAGCCCTGTTACTCAATCGACACTCAGCGGCGGGCCCGATCTGGTGATCGAAGCCGCCTCCGACGGGCTTGCGGACAGTGGCCGCCGTGGGGTAGCGGTTGCCCGATGTCGAATACGGATGGTGATGGTACGCCCTGCGGGCCGCTCGCGCCAGGGCAGCTCGGCCCAGGTGGGACGGGGCCTGCGGGCGGGGGCCGGCGGAAGCCGGACCACCGCATCCGACTACCGTGCGCAATGATCGGCTTCGATCAGTTGATCACTCAGCGAGATCATCCGAACGGGTGCGACCGATTGATGTGACCTTGGTCACAGTCAAGCACTTTTCGGACGAAGCGGCCCGAATCGGCCCATCTTATCGGCCCCCGGTACGACCCGCTCGGCGGGTGCGTCCCTTTCCCCGACGCCCCGCCCGACCCGCCCCCGACGGACGTCCCACCCACCCCGGAACGCACCCGTCCACGTGGCGGGGGCGGACAGGCGAGCACCCCGGGGCGCGCGGCAGTGCCACGCGCCCCGGGGTGCCTCCCGAGGTCGCCGGATCAGCGGGCGGCGGCGCGCTCCGCGTTGGCCGCACGGCGGGCCAGCAGCGCGGCCTGGCGCTCGTCGAACTTGGTCGCCTGGGCGTTCAGGCCGTCCAGGTAGAGACCGAGCTCCTGCTGGGCCTGCAGGCCCGCCGGGCCGAGCCCGTCGACCTCCAGCACCCGCAGGTGGCGCAGCACCGGCTGGAGCACGTCGTCGTGGTGGATCCGCAGGTTGTAGATGCCGCCGATGGCGATCTGCGCGGCCGCCCGCTCGAAGCCGGCCATCCCGTGGCCCGGCATCCGGAAGTCGGTCACCACGTCCCGGATCGCCTGCATCGCCAGGTCGGGGGCGATCTCCAGGGCGGCCTTCAGCAGGTTCCGGTAGAAGACCATGTGCAGGTTCTCGTCGTTGGCGATCTTCGCCAGCAGCTGCTCGCAGAGCGGGTCGCCGGCCTCGCGGCCGGTGTTGCGGTGCGAGATCCGGGTGGCCAGCTCCTGGAAGGCCACGTAGGCGACCGAGTGCAGCATGCTGTGCGCGTTGTCGGACTCGAAGCCGGCCGACATGTGCTCCATCCGGGCCCGCTCCAGCGCCACCGGGTCCACCGCCCGGGTGGCCAGCAGGTAGTCCCGCAGCGCGATCCCGTGCCGCCCCTCCTCCGCCGTCCAGCGGTGCACCCAGGTGCCCCAGGCGCCGTCACGGCCGAACATGGTGGCGATCTCGTGGTGGTAGCTCGGCAGGTTGTCCTCGGTGAGCAGGTTGACCACCAGCGAGACCCGGCCGACCGGGGTCACCCGGGACTGGCCGACCTCCCAGGCCTCGCCGCCCAGCACGCCGTCGAAGTCGCGCCCCTGGCTCCACGGGATGAACTCGTGCGGCATCCACTCCTTGGCGACCTTCAGGTGGCGGTTGAGCTCGGTCTCCACCACCTCCTCCAGGGCCAGGATCAGCCTGGCGTCGGTCCAGGCGGTCGAACCGGTGCGCTGGGCGGGGGCGATGGTCACGACGGGTGCTCCTGAGGGCGGGGACGTGCGGGTGCTTGCCTACCGACGCGTCACTTACGGCAGCGTCACTTACGGATGCGTAGGTTACGACACCGTAAGTTGTCGAGCCGGGATATGACAAGCGCCCCGGTCCGCCGGCCGTCCCGCACGAGGCGGGAGGCGGGCGCACCGGGGCGCTGGATCGGTCGGCCCGAACGGTCGGGACCGGGCTCAGGCGCCGGGGATTCGTACCCGCATGGTCAGCCCGCCGCCCGGGCGCGGCGCCGCCTCGATCGACCCGCCGTGGGCGCGGACCACCGAGCGGACGATCGACAGGCCGAGGCCGACGCCCTTGTCGCTGCGGGTCCGGTCGGCCCCCTTGATCCGGCGGAACGGCTCGAAGATGTGCTCCAGCTCGTAGCCGGGCACCACCGGCCCGGTGTTGCTGACCACCAGCTCGCCCAGGCCGCCGGGGCCGGGCGCGGTGGTGATCTCCACCCAGCCGTCGGGCAGGTTGTAGCGGACCGCGTTCTGCAGCAGGTTGAGCGCGATCCGCTCCAGCAGCACGCCGTTGCCGGAGACCGAGACCGGGTTCAGCTCGGAGCGGATCTCCACCTCGCGGCCGACCGCCTCGCCGCGGGTCTGCTCGACCGCCCGGGAGGCCACCTCGGACAGCTCCACCGGCCGCCGGTCGGTCAGCTCGTTGTCGCTGCGGGCCAGCAGCAGCAGGCCCTCCACCAGCTGCTCGCTGCGCTCGTTGGTGGCCAGCAGGGTCTTGCCGAGCTGCTGCAGGTCGGGCGAGGCCGCCGGGTCGGCGAGCTGGACCTCCAGCAGGGTGCGGTTGATCGCCAGCGGGGTGCGCAGCTCGTGCGAGGCGTTGGCGACGAACCGGCGCTGCGAGTCGAAGGAGCGGTCGAGCCGGTCGAGCATGTCGTCGAAGGTGTCGGCGAGCTCCTTGAGCTCGTCGTCCGGCCCCTCCAGCTCGATCCGGCGGTGCAGGTCGGAGCTGGCCACCTCGCGCGCGGTGCGGGTGATCCGGCCCAGCGGGCGCAGCACCCGGCCGGCCATCGCGTAGCCGGCTGCGAAGGCGATCACCGCGAGCACCACCAGGGCGGTGAGCGCCTGGCGCAGCACGGTGTCGAGCTCGCCCTGCTGGCCGACCATGGTCTGGCTGCGCAGGTACTGGTTGAACTGGTCGCCGGTGACCAGTTGGCCGTTGATCTTGGTGGTGATGGTGGGGTCCACGTAGATCTGCGGCAGCGTGACGGTCTGGAAGGCGTTGCGCACCACGACGTACATCAGGATCAGCAGCACCACCCCGGCCATCAGGAACATCCCGCCGTACAGCAGGGTGAGGCGGATCCGGATGGTCGGCCGGAACGGCAGCCAGCTCAGCCCGTCGCCGGGCTGCTGGGCGCCGTACCGGTACGGCTCGTGCTGCCCGTCGCCCGCGGCCTGGGGCGGCTGCTGGGGGCGTGGCGGGTCGGCGGGGCGCGGCGGCACCCGGTGGGAACTGCCGGAGGGCCCGCCGACCGTGGGCGGGGTGGTCATGAGTGTCGTCCCCTTGGGGTTGGGAGGAGCGGGCGCAGGGTTCAGATCCGGTAGCCGGAGCCGGGCACGGTGACGATGACGGCCGGGTCGCCGAGCTTGCGGCGCAGGGTCATCACGGTCACCCGCACCACGTTGGTGAACGGGTCGGTGTGCTCGTCCCAGGCCTTCTCCAGCAGCTGCTCCGCGGAGACCACGGCCCCGCCGGCCCGCATCAGGACCTCCAGGACGGCGAACTCCTTCGGGGCCAGCTGGATCGAGCGGCCGTCCCGGAGCACCTCGCGGCGGCCGGGGTCGAGCGTGATGCCGGCCCGGTCCAGCACCGGCGGCAGCGGGACGGTGGCGCGCCGCCCGAGCGCGCGCACCCGGGCGACGAGTTCGCTGAAAGCGAACGGCTTGGGCAGGTAGTCGTCCGCGCCGATCTCCAGGCCCTCGACCCGGTCGCTGATGTCCCCGGAGGCGGTCAGCATGATCACCCGGGTGGCCAGGCCCTGCTCCACCACGCTGCGGCAGACGTCGTCGCCGTGCACCAGCGGCAGGTCGCGGTCGAGCACCACGACGTCGTAGTCGTTGACCGCGATCCGCTGCAGTGCGGCCTCGCCGTCGTACACCACGTCGACGGCCATCGCCTCCCGGCGCAGGCCGGTGGCCACGGCTTCGGCGAGCAGCTGCTCGTCCTCGACGACAAGTACCCGCACAGCGATGGTCCCTTCTCTGGGGCACGCGTGGCGGGACCCAGGTCCCGTACGCGGGCCTGCGACTCCGACGGTCCCTCCATCCTGCCCCCTGTCGGGGTAAAGCACCGGTAAGGCGGTCCTCCGCGGCCGCCCGCCGGGCCCCGAGCGGGCCGCGCGAGCGCTCCGGGTGGCGGTGGCCGAATGTGACGCCGGCAACTTTCTCCGGCTTTCTGACGGCACCGAGGTTTCCCCGCCCCCGCACGGGGGAGGACGAATGCACACCCGCGATCACGCCGTCAGGCGGTCGCACCCACCCGCCGCGCGTTCATCCGCACCGGCTGGGGGATCGCAGGTCCCACGGAGCGGCCCGAAGGTCGCACCGGCGTCAGCACCGGAGCCAGCCGACGGTGCCTCGCATCCGCTGGATCACCGCACCCTCCCAACCGGGGAACGCTCGACCGCGCACGTCCGACACCGTAAGGGGGTCTGCCGCATGGACGCCTTCACCGCCGGAATCCTGCAGCGTATAAGGAACACCGAGCAGGACCTGCACCGCGCCCTCGAGTCCGGGGACGAGTTCCTGGCCGAGGTCGAACAGTCCGAACTCGACGACCTGCGTCGGATCGCCGCCGAGCACGGCATCGATCCGGTCCTCTCGCTGCCCCGCAGCGCCTGATCCGGCGCGCCATCGGCGCCGCCGGCCACCGCCCTCCCCGGCCGGTCGACCGGCCCCCGACCCCCGTCCCCTCGACGCTCGGTTCCGAGCATCTCCCATGACCTGCCGCAGTGCCCCGGCCGGACGACCCGGCCGGGGCACTGTGGCGTTCGCGGCCGGACTCCCCCGGCCGCCACGAGATCTGACGGAGCGTCAGTCGTGCCAGGCGCCCAGTTCCTCGAGCCGCGCCTGCAGCGGCTCGAACACGCCGGGCGCAGCGGCCACCACCAGTTCGCCGGAGGCGGGCGAACCGACCCGCCCGCCGGTCAGCGCACCGGCCTCGCGGGCGATCAGGCCCCCGGCGGCCAGGTCCCAGGGGGCCAGGCCGCGCTCGTAGTAGCCGTCCAGCCGCCCGGCCGCCACGTCGCACAGGTCGACCGCCGCCGCCCCGCCGCGCCGGATGTCGCGCAGCTCGGGCATCAGCTTGTGCAGCACCTCGGCCTGGTGGACCCGGACCGGCTGTACGTAGTTGAAGCCGGTGGCGACCAGCGCCTGGCCCCACGGCGGGGCCGTGCGGGCCTGCAGCGGGCGCCCGTCGCGGTGGGCGCCGCGGCCCAGCACGGCCTGGAAGAGCTCGCCGCGGGCCGGCGCGAAGACCACTCCGACCACCGTCTCGCCGTGGTACTCGGCTGCCACGCTGACGCCCCAGTTGGGCAGCCCGTACAGGTAGTTGACGGTTCCGTCGAGCGGGTCGACGACCCAGCGCACCCCGCTGCCGCCGGGACGCTCGGTGCCCTCCTCGCCGAGGTAGCCGTCCTGCGGGCGGCGGCCGGTGATCAGCTCCACGATCAGCTTCTCGGAGGCCAGGTCCATCTCGGTGACCACGTCCACCGGGCTGCTCTTGGTGGCCGCCACGCCGAGGTCGGCCGGGCGGCCGTCGCGCAGCAGCTCGCCGGCCTGCTGCGCGGCCTCCAGGGCGAGCGCGAGCAGCTCGTCGAGCAGGGCGGCGTCGGGCTGGGTCTGGTCGGGCACGGTGCTCCTTCGGGGAGGTCGGCTTCGGAAGGTCTTCGGAAGGGCTTCGGGAGGTCGGGCTTGGGGAGGTCGGCTCGAGAGGAGCGGACGATCAGGCCTGGGCGGCGGCCGGCCGGGGAGCCCGCGGATTGGGGCAGCAGTCGACGGCACAGACGTCGTGGCTGGCGCCGAGTGCGCCCAGGGCGCAGCGCCGGGGCGCGAGGCCGCGCTCGGTGGCCGCCCGCTCCAGCACCAACTCCCGCACCGCGGCGCAGAACCGCGGGTCGGCGCCCACCGTGGCGGCCCGGGCCACCGGCAGGCCCAGCTCGGCCGCCTTGGCCACCGCCTCGGTGTCGAGGTCGTACTTGACCTCCATGTGGTCCGAGACGAACCCGATGGGGACCATCACCACGGCCGGTGCGCCCTGCTCCCGGCGCTCGGCCAGGTGGTCGCAGATGTCGGGCTCCAGCCACGGGATGTGCGGGGCGCCGCTGCGCGACTGGTAGACCAGCTGCCAGGGGCGGTCGGCCACGCCGGTGGCCTTGGCGACCGCGGCGGCGACCAGCTCGGCCACGTCCAGGTGCTGGGCCACGTAGGCGCCGCCCGGGGTGCCGCGGGCCGGGTCGTCGGGGGCGCCGGAGCTCTCGGCCATCGCGGTCGGGATGGAGTGGGTGGTGAAGGCCAGCTCGGCGCCGTCGCGCCGCTCGGCCGGCAGTTCGGCCAGCGCGGCCAGGGTGGCCTCGATCATCGGCTCGACGAAGCCCGGGTGGTTGTAGAAGTGCCGCAGCTTGTCGACCGTCAGCTCCGGGCGGCCCTCCTCGCGCAGCGTGGCGAGCGCGTCGGCCAGGTTCTCCCGGTACTGGCGGCAGCCCGAGTAGCCGGCGTAGGCGCTGGTGGCCAGCACCGCGATCCGGCGGTGCCCGTCCGCGGCCAGCTCGCGCAGGGTGTCCACCAGGTAGGGGGCCCAGTTCCGGTTGCCCCAGTAGACCGGCAGGTCCAGGCCGTGCGCGGCGAAGTCGGCCTGCAGGGCGGCCAGCAGCTCGCGGTTCTGCTCGTTGATCGGGCTGACCCCGCCGAACCGGAAGTAGTGCCGGCCCACCTCGGCCAGCCGCTCCTTGGGGATGCCCCGGCCGCGCGTGACGTTCTCCAGGAACGGGACCACGTCCTCGGGGCCCTCCGGGCCGCCGAAGGAGAGCAGCAGCAGGGCGTCGTACGGGGCGGCGGAGGCCGCGGCGGGCTCGTTGAGGGTCTCGGGCATGGCACCGATCCTGCCACTGCACCGCGGCGCGCCCGGTGGGCAGGGCCGGGCCCGGCCTGACCGGATTATTCCGTTTGCCAAGGTTCGTAAGCTGTCTTGAGGTGCCGTGTTCCTTACTGTTGATCTTCCCGTGGTACGCAGCACCGTCAGGAACCTCCCCGGAACTCCCCACCCCGGAGCAACCGTGCTGTCCAGCTACCGCCAGATCTTCACCGCCCCCGGCAGCTTCGCCTTCTCGGCCACCGGCTTCGTCTCGCGCCTGCCGATCTCGATGACCGGCATCGGGATCGTCACCATGCTCTCCCAGCTGCGCGGGTCCTACGGCGTGGCCGGCGCGGTCTCCGCCGTGATGGCGCTCTCCGCGGCGGTGCTCGGGCCGCTGATCTCCCGGCTCGTCGACCGGCACGGTCAGCGCCGGATAGCCGTGCCCGCCACCGCGGTCACCACCCTGTCCACCCTCGCGCTGCTGCTCTGCGCCCACGCCGGCGCCCCGGACTGGACCCTGTTCCCGTGCGCGGTCGGCATGGGCACCATGGTCAGCACCGGCGCACTGGTCAGGGCCCGCTGGGCACACCTCTACCGGGAGGACCCGGGCAAGCTGCACACCGCCTACGCCCTGGAGTCGGTGGTCGACGAGATCATCTTCATCGTCGGCCCGATCCTCTCGATCGGCCTGGCCACCTCGCTCTTCCCGGAGGCCGGGGTGCTGCTGGCCGGCGTCTTCCTGGCCCTGGGCGTGCTGCTGTTCACCGCCCAGCGCCGCACCGAGCCGCCGGTCCACCAGGAGGCGCAGCAGGCCGGCGGGTCGGCGATCAGCTCGGCCGGGCTGCGGGTGCTGATGCTCACCTTCGTCGCCACCGGTGCGATCTTCGGCTCGGTCGAGGTGGTCACCGTGGCCTTCGCCCAGGCGCAGGGGCACAAGCCGCTGGCCAGCCTGGTGCTGGCCGTCTACGCGCTCGGCTCGGCGGTGGCCGGCACCGTCTTCGGCGCGCTGCGCCCGCGCGGCACCGCCGAGCGGCGGTTCCAGCTGGGCGTCGGGGTGATGGCGGTGACCATGGTGCCGCTGGTGCTGGCGGCGATCTGGGGCGAGGGTCCGCTCGGGCTGGTGGCGGTGGGCGCGGCGCTCTTCCTCTCCGGGCTCACCATCGCGCCCACCATGATCACCGCGATGGGCCTGGTCGAGCAGTTGGTCCCGGCCGCGCAGCTGACCGAGGGGATGAGCTGGACCACCACCGGCATGGCGCTGGGCGTGGCCGGCGGCTCCTGGCTGTCCGGCGTGGTGGTGGACAGCGCCGGCGCCGCGGCCGGGTACCGGGTGCCGCTGACCGCGGCCTTCTTCGCGCTGCTGGTCGCGCTGGCCGGCGGGCGCCGGCTGCGGACCACGACGGCGGCGAGCGTCCCGGAGCCGGTGCCGGCCGGCCGCTGACCGGACGGCGCGGCCCGCGGCCCTGCCCGGCGGTCGATCCTCCCCGCGGTCGATCTTCGCGGCGGCTGATCTTCGCGGTGCCTGATCTTCGCGGTGCCTGATCTTCGCGGTGCCTGATCTTCGCGGTGCCTGATCTTCCCTGCGGCCGCTGGACCATAGACCCTGGAGGCACCGGTGGCTAGGCTCCCTACCCATTGGTAACGCACCCGTCGCAGGGAGGCCTCCGCATGCCCGCCACCGTCACCGCCGGCCGCTGGACCAACTGGGCGGGCAACCAGAGCGCCGAGCCGAGCCAGGTGGTCACGCCGAGGTCCGTCGAGGAGCTGGCCGCCGTGCTGCGGCAGGCCGCCGAGCAGGGCCGCACGGTCAAGGCGGTCGGCTCCGGGCACTCCTTCACCGCGATCGCCGCCCCGGGCGACGGCGTGCTGGTGCGGCCCGAGGGACTCACCGCGGTGCGCGAGCTGAACCGGGCGGCCGGGACCGTGACGGTGGAGGCCGGGCTGCCGCTCGCCGCCCTCAACCGGCTGCTGGCCGCCGCCGGCCTGTCGCTGACCAACATGGGCGACATCGACGTGCAGACGGTGGCCGGGGCGACCAGCACCGGCACCCACGGCACCGGGCGCGACTCGGCCTCGCTGGCCGCCCAGCTCCGCGGCCTGGAGCTGGTGCTGGCCGACGGCAGCGTGCGGCACTGCTCGCCGACCGAGGACCCCGAGCTGTTCGCCGGCGCCCGGCTCGGTCTCGGTGCGCTCGGCGTGCTCAGCGCGCTCACCTTCGCCGTCGAGCCGGCCTTCCTGCTGACCGCGCACGAGCAGCCGATGGGCTTCGCCGAGGTGCTCGACCGCTTCGAGGAGCTGACCGAGGTCAACGAGCACTTCGAGTTCTACTGGTTCCCGCACACCGACCGGTGCAGCACCAAGCGGAACAACCGCAGCCAGGGCCCGGCCGCCCCGCTGCCCGGCTTCAAGGCCTGGCTGGAGGACGACTTCCTCTCCAACACGGTCTGGGAGGGGGTCTGCCGGATCGGCCGGGCCTTCCCCCGCAGCATCCCGACCATCGCCCAGGTGGCCAGCCGGGCCTGGTCGGAGCGGACCTACACCGACACCGCGTACAAGGTCTTCACCAGCCCCCGCAAGGTGCGCTTCGTCGAGATGGAGTACGCCGTGCCGCGGTCGGCGGCCACCGAGGTGCTGGGCGAGCTGAAGCGCCTGGTGGAGCGGAGCGACTGGCGGATCAGCTTCCCGGTCGAGGTGCGCTGCGCGCCGGCCGACGACCTGTGGCTGTCCACCGCGAGCGGGCGGGACAGCGTCTACATCGCGGTCCACCTCTACCGGGGCACCGCCGAGCGGGACTACTTCACCGCCGTCGAGCGGCTGATGGTCGCCCACGGCGGCCGCCCGCACTGGGGCAAGCTGCACAGCCGGGACGCCGAGTACCTGGCCGGCGTCTACCCGCACTTCAAGGAGTTCACCGCGCTGCGCGACCGGGTGGACCCGGAGCGGCGGTTCGCCAACGCCTACCTGCGCCGGGTGCTGGGCGCCTGACGCACCGCGACCGGGTGGCCGCCACGGCGGGGGCAGCTCAGGGCGAGGGGACCGCAGCGCCCTGCGGGGTGGCGGACGGCTGGGCGGCCTGCCCGGTGGGCGGTGCCGAGGACGGTGCGCCGGTGGCGCCGCCCGAAGCGGACCGCGACGGCGTGGGGGTCGGCGTCGGCGTGCTCGGGTCGCCGGTCGGCGGCGCGCTGGGCGAGCCGGAGGCGGAGCCCGACGGCGTGGGCGTGGGCGTGGCGGACGGCGAGGTGCTCGGCCGGCCGGGGCCGGCGGAGCCGCTCGGCCCGGTCGACGGCGTCGACCGCTCGCCGCCGGCCGGCCGCTGCGGCGCCGGGTCCCGGTGCTTCTCGCCACCGCTCGGGAAGATCGAGGTGCCGCCGCCGTCCTGACCGGTGGTCAGCGAGTGCACGGTCCTCCCGGTGGCCAGCTCGACGACCAGGATCGGGGTCATGGCGAGCACGAAGACCAGCGCCGAGACCGCCGCCGCGGTCTTCCAGCTCCAGCGGCGCCGGGCCCGGAAGACGCCGGAGTCGTTCCACTGCGCCCCCGCCCCGCCGGGCCCCTCGGGCTCGGCCCGCCAGGCGGCCGGCAGTGGGGTGGTGTCGGTGAGCGGCACCTGTTGGAGTTCGTTGACGGAGTTGTCCGGCGAGCGGTCGGTCGCCTCGCGCAGCTGCTCGCCGGTCCGCTTGAACAGGTGGTGGAAGACGGCGCCGCCGGTGGTCGCACCGATGCTGACCACCGCCGCACCGATGATCGTTCCGTACACCCCGAGCTCGGACGCGAGCACCGCGCCGACCACGGCGGCCAGCGCGCTGGCCGCGACCTGGGCCACGCTCAGGTCGATCCGGCGGGCGCCCCGCTGCTTCTCGTCCGGCATTCGTCGCCCCCTCGGCGGTTGTCAGTGACTGTCAATGGCTGGCGGTGAATCGTGCGCGGTCGGTATGTCGTCATGTCCGCTCAGCGGATTCGTCCGACTGGTCGGATAGGCCCGCCCATTGTGCACAAAGAAGGACACAAGGGTCGAAAATCCGGTTTCACTCCGTGGATATATGTGAAGATGATCACCGTCAGCTGATCGACGGTCCGCCATCGGAGTCCTTGCTCTTGAGATTCCCGTGAATCGCGGGAGACTTGAGCGGCGAGCCGCCCCTGTGGATGCCACGAATGGAGTACTGTTCGTGGAGCCTGAGCCTTCGGTCATCCTCTCGACTGCCCCGCCACCGGCGGTCGGAACGACAACCGGCGGCAGGGCACGCACGGCGGCGCTCGACCCGAACCGTCGCTCCACATCCACGTGCGGGGAACGGCCGGGAGTGCCTGACGCGGCGTCACAGTGGCGACGCGGCGAACAGGTCACCGTGCCACAGCGGCGTGACCGGACGGAAGTCCGACACGCCGGAGAACTCTGCAAGGTTGTGGCTAGTCGCCAGTGGGCAGGCCACACTCAGTACGGGAGCAGCGACGCAGGTGACGTCGGCAGGCACCACCCGGGAGGTAACCGTGCCCGAACTGCGGGTTGTGGCCGTCAGCAACGACGGCACACGGCTGGTGCTCAAGGCTGCCGACAGCACGGAGTACACCCTCCCCATCGACGAGCGGCTGCGCGCCGCCATCCGCGGTGACCGCCCGCGCCTCGGCCAGATCGAGATCGAGGTCGAGAGCCACCTGCGCCCCCGGGACATCCAGGCGCGGATACGAGCCGGCGCCTCCGCCGAGGAGGTCGCCCAGGCCGCGGGCATCTCGGTGGACCGGGTGCGCCGCTTCGAGGGCCCGGTGCTGGCCGAGCGCGCCTTCATGGCCGAGCGGGCCCGCAAGACCCCGATCCGCCGCCCCGGTGAGTCCACCGGCCCGCAGCTCGGCGAGGCCGTCGCCGAGCGCCTGGTGCTGCGCGCCGCCGAGAAGGACACCGAGCGCTGGGACTCCTGGCGGCGCGACGACGGCACCTGGGAGGTGGTCCTCTCCTACCGCTCGGACGGCGAGGGCCGGACCGCCAGCTGGACCTACGACCCGCCGCGCCGACTGGTCCAGCCGAACGACGACGAGGCCCGCGCGCTGATCGGCGAGAGCGTCGAGCGCGAAGAGGAATCGGTCTTCCCGTTCATCCCGCGGATCGCCCGGCTGCCCCAGGACCGCCCGCCGCGCGCCATGATCGAGCGGCCGTCGGCCGACCGGATCATGTCGCCGCCCGAGCGGCTGCCGGCCCGCGAGGCGGTGGCCGCCGCCGGCGACGGCCGGGACTCGCTGACCAGCCTGCTGGACGTGGTCCCCGCCTTCCGCGGCGACCTGACGGTGGGTCCCTCGGCGCTGGAGCCCGCACCGACCGAGGAGGGCCAGGAGGTCGAGGAGCCGGCGGCTGCCGCGGCGGCCGCGGCTTCACCGGTGGTCGGGGCCGGTTCGGCCTACGCCGACATCCTGATGCCGCGCGCCGTCGCTCCGCACCGCGAGCGGCTGGTCGGCACCACCGACCGGCAGGCCGAAGCCGACGGCGTGCGGCCCGGCCGCCGGGCCACCGTGCCCAGCTGGGACGAGATCGTCTTCGGCAGCCGGCGCAAGAAGACGGACTGACGCCCGGGACGACGGACCGACGCCCGGTTCCCCGGTGGTCGCCCCTGCGGGGTGGCCACCGGGGGACCGGGCGTCCGACGCTCCCGCCGTCAGCCGGCGAGGCCCCGGCTGCTCGGGGTCAGCCCCGCTCCGGCCCGGTCGCCACCGGCCGCGCGGGATCAGTCGACCACTCGCTCCAGGACCCCGGGTAGAGCGCCGCCGGATAGCCGGCCACCTCGAGCGCCAGCGCCTGGTGCGCCGCGGTCACGCCCGAGCCGCAGTACACCCCGATCCGCCGGCCCTCGGCGCCCAGCGCGCGGAACCGCTCCGCCAGCTCGGCCGCCGGGCGGAACCGGCCGTCCTCGGCGTTGTTCTCGAAGGTGGGCGCGCTGACCGCACCCGGGATGTGCCCCGCCTTCGGGTCCAGCGGCTCGACCTCGCCGCGGTAGCGCTCGGCGGCCCGGGCGTCCAGCAGCAGACCGGTGCGGGCCAGCTCGGCGGCCCGGTCGCCGTCCAGCGTCGGCATGGCTCCCGGGGTGGGGTGGAAGTCCCCCTCGGCCGGCTGCGGCACCTCGCTGGTCTCCGGTTGCCCGGCCGAGCGCCAGGCGGCGATCCCGCCGTCCAGCACCCGCACGTCCCGGTGGCCCGCCCAGCGCAGCACCCACCAGGCGCGCGCGGCGGCGGTGGCCGGCCCGCCGTCGTAGACCACCACCGGGCGCCCGGCGTGCACTCCGGCCCGGCGCAGCGCGGCGCCCAGCAGGTCCGGGTCCGGCAGCGGGTGCCGGCCACCGGCGGCGCCGGCCGGCGGCGCGGCCAGCTCGCGGTCCAGGTCGACGAAGACCGCGCCGGGCAGGTGGCCGGCGGCGTACTCCGCGGCGCCCACCGAACCGCCCTGGCCCTGGCTGCCGCCGGGCGCCGACAGCTGCCAGCGGATGTCCAGCAGCACCGGCGGGTGCTCGCCGGCCAGCTCCTTCGCCAGTTCCTCGACCGAGACCAGCGGCGAACGGCCCCGGTCCAACTCAGCAGTGTTCTCCATGGCGGCCATTCTGCTGCCTGGTCCACCCGTTCGGCAGCACCCGCACCGCCTCCGACGTCCGGTGGCAGTGCGTGCTCCTTTGTGCGCTCTTTGCCATGATTTCCGCGCGGTCGCCCGCCCGGTCGCCCGTCCGGGTGGGAGCATCTGGCTGGGGCTCGAGCCGCCGGGCCGGGCGCCCAGGCGAGGGAGGTCAGGGATGACGGCGGTGAAGGTCAGGGTCGCGCAGGGCACCCCTTGCTGGGTGAGCCTGCTGGTGCGCGATCTGGAACGGGCCGAGGCGTTCTACGGTCCGCTGCTGGGGTGGAGCTTCACCCCCGGCCCCACCGAGCTGGGCGCCTACGTGCGGGCCAGCCTGCACGGGGCCAAGGTGGCCGGGATCGGCCTGGCACCGCAGGGGTCGACCCTGCCCACCGAGTGGACCACCTACTTCGCCGTGGACAACGCCGACGAGGTCTCGGCCCGGGTGCGCGACTGCGGCGGCACCGTCGCGGTGGGCCCGCTGCAGTCCGAGCGGGCCGGGCGGCTCGCGGTGGCGGCCGACCTGTCGGGGGCCTTCTTCGGGCTCTGGGAGGGCCAGGAACACCTGGGGTGGGAGGTGGTCGGCGAGTCCGGCGCGCCGGCCTGGAGCGAGCTGGTCACCAACGACGAGCCGCTGGCCGCCGCCTTCTACGGCTCGGTGCTGGGCCGCGCGGTGGTCGAGGCCGACCCCTCGGCGGTGGCCCGCGGCGAGGACGACGCCACCCTGCGGGTGGAGGGCCACCGGGTGGCCGGGATCCGGCAGACCACCGACCTGCGGGACGGCCCGCCCCGCTGGCGGATCTACTTCGCCGTGGACGACGTGGACCTGACGGTGCGCCAGTGCCTGGAGCTGGGCGGCGCGCTGCTGGTGGCGGCGCACGACACGCCGTACGGGCGGGTGGCCCGGCTGGCCGACCCGGAGGGCGGCCGGTTCTCGGTGGTCGGGCTGCCCTGAGAGCTGCCCCGAGGCCTGTCCCGAGGCCTGCTCCGAGGCCGCACGGCGCGCACCGGCAGGGCGGCGGTCAGGCCCGCTCGAACGGCAGCACGTCCGGCGACAGGGTGGCGGCCCGGGCGGTGGCGGCGGTGAGCCGGCGGCGGTGGTGCCGGCGGCAGAGCACCTCGTAGCCGATCTCCTGCTCGACGGCCTCGGCGTCCAGCACCGCCGTCACGTCGCCGACCACCACCTGCGGGCCCTCCACCACCATCACCCCGCCGACCGTGCGCGCGTTGTGGGTGGCCCGCGCCCCGCACCAGCAGAGCGCCTCCACCTGGAGGATCTCCACCCGGTCGGCCAGCTCGATCAGCCGCTGCGAACCGGGGAACAGCCGGGTGCGGAAGTCGGTGGTGATGCCGAAGGTGAAGACGTCGATGCCCAGCTCGTCCACCACCCGGGCCAGCTGGTCGACCTGCTCGGCGGCGTAGAAGTTGGCCTCGTCGCAGATCAGGTAGTCGACCTTGCCGCCGGCCGAGAGCAGCTGGACCACGTAGTGCTGGAAGTCGAAGCCGTCGGTCACCTCGACCGCCTCGGCGCGCAGGCCGAGCCGGCTGGAGATGGTGGAGGCGCCCGCCCGGTCGTGCCGGGCGAAGATGATGCCCTGCCGGCCGCGGACGGCGTGGTTGTGGTTCATCTGCAGCGCCAGGGTGGACTTGCCGCAGTCCATCGTGCCGGAGAAGAACACCAGGTCAGCCATGGGTGGGGCGGGGGCCTTTCGTCGAGCGTGCGGAAGTGCGCGGCGCGGGTGTCGGACGGGACGGGTCAGGCACGGACTTCGAGCAGCGGGACCAGCTGCTCGACCGGGGTCATCGAGCCGTGCAGGCCGACCATCGCCGACTCCCCCGGCTCGCTGCGCGAGGCGACCACCGCGACGTCGTCGCGCGCGGCGGCGACCACGTCGCCGATCCGCTGGTACACCCGCTCGTCGACCTCCGGACCGAACCAGCCGGCCTCGATCGCCTGGTCCCGGGTGGCCACCCACATCCGGTCGCCGAGCACCTCGCTCCAGACCGCGTGCACGTCGCCGGCCGCGCCGGGCACCGCGTAGACGTGCCGGGCCCGGGCCTCGCCGCCGAGCAGCGCGACGCCGGCGCCCAGCTCCCAGTCCTCGTCGAAGTCGATCCGGTCCGCCTCGGCGATGTCGATCATGCCGTGGTCGGCGGTCACGTACAGCGCCGAGCGCGGCGGCAGCTGCTCGGCCAGCCGCAGCGCCAGCCGGTCGACGGTGTTCAGCATCATCCGCCACTCATCCGAGTCCACCCCGTAGCGGTGGCCCATCGCGTCCAGCTCGCTGACGTAGGTGTACACCAGCGCGCGGTCCGACCGGCCCAGCTGGCGGGCCGCCAGGTCCATCCGCTCCTCGCCGGTGGTCCGGCCGAGGAACTCGCCGCCGGAGAGCGCCACCCGGGTCAGCGGGGTCTGCGCGAACAGCGGGGAGGAGACCTGGCTGGCCGCCACGCCGGCGGCGTGCACCCGCTCGAAGACCGTCGGGTAGGGCTGCCAGCCGTGCGGGTCCATCGGCGGCTGCCAGCGCAGCTGGTTCATCAGCTCGCCCCGCTCCGGGATCCGCACCGAGTACCCGGCCAGGCCGTGCCGGCCCGGCGGCAGGCCGGTGCCCACCGAGGCCAGCGAGGTCGCGGTGGTGGCCGGGAAACCGGCGGTGATCGGGCGGCCCGAACCGCCCAGCGAGCCGGCCAGCAGCGAGTGCAGGAACGGCGCGTACTCGGGGTGACGGCGGATCAGCTCCCAGCCGAGGCCGTCCACCAGGAAGACGCAGACCCGGTCGGCCGGGGCGATCGGCAGCGTGCCGGTGAACCCGGGCACGCCCAGCCCCGCTGCCACCGAGGGCAGCAGGTCGCTGAGCGAGCCGCTGCCGTAGCCGGGCACGGGTGCGCCGGCCGGGTCGAGCAGCTCGAAGTCGTCGTGCGGGAGGTCACCGGGACCGTGCGGTGCGAGATGGGACATCGGGCAGGACCTCAGGCCCTGCTGATGGTGGCCTCGGACAGCGCCCGGGCGAAGACCAGCGCCTGGGCCACCGTCTCGGGACCGTCGCCGGCCTCGCTCACCCGCAGCGACAGGTCGTCCGCGGTGGCCGAACCGGTGTAGCCGTGGTCCGCCTCACAGTTCGGGTCGGAACAGCCGGCCGGCTCCAGGTCGAGGCGCTGCACCGCGCCCCAGCCGATGGTCAGCACCACCTCGCGGGGCAGCTGGCCCGGGGTGTAGGTCTCCGGGTTGGCAACCATCCGGCTCAGCACCACCGAGCCGATCCGGTCCAGCCGCACGCACTCGGTGGAGGTGGTCGCGTAGGGCACCGGGCTGGTGGCGTCGGCCGCCTGCTCGTCGGTGTGGCTGACCACGAACCGGGACGGCGTCAGCACCAGCACGGTGACGTGCCGGCGCACCTCGTTGGCGTCGAAGGTGGTCTCCTGGTGGACCAGGTAGGAGCTGATCGGCTCGGAGCCGACCGCGGACTCCACGGCCTCGGACACCAGCGCGGGGTAGTAGCCGCTGCGCTCGATCGCCGAGCGCAGGTCCTGCGTGGTGGTGGTACCGGTCTTCGCCATAACTCCATCCTGGCATGTCCCACCGACCCGGCGGGCTGGACTGCGCCGCCCGTCCGCACGAACCGGCCACCCGGGGGCCGCCGCGAACGGCGGCAACCCAGGAATGTTACAAGGTGCTCATGGCCCGCGGACCCAGATCGGTGCGCACCGGCAGCGGCGCCACCTGCACCCGGGCGGCCAGCACCACCAGCCCGTGCGGGGCCACCACCACCGGGTCGAGGTCCACCGCGGCCACCTCCGGCAGGTCGTCGACCAGTTGGGAGACCCGCAGCAGCAGGTCCTCCAGCGCGCCGGTGTCCACCGGATCGGCCCCGCGCCAGCCGAACAGCAGCGGAGCCGCCCGCACCTCGCGCACCAGCGCCGCCACCTCCTGGTCGGTGGCCGGGATCAGGCGGTGCGCCAGGTCACCGAGCAACTCGGCGGGGGCGCCGGCCAGGCCGAAGGAGAGGATCGCGCCGACCGCCGGGTCCACACTCGCGCCGATCACCGTGTCCACGCCCCGCGCGGCCATCTTCTGCACCACCAGCCCGGCCTTGTCCGCGCCGCCCAGCAGCGTCGACAACTCGCGGTGCGCCCGGCGCAGCCCGTCCTCGTCCACCAGGTCCAGCCGCACCCCACCCAGGTCCGGGCGGTGGCGCAGGTGGGCGGCGGTGGCCTTGAGCGCCACCGGGTAGCCGAGCCGGGCCGCCGCGGCCAGCGCGCTGCGCTCGTCCGGGGCCGGCAGCGCGCGCTGCAGCGCGATGCCGTAGTGGCCGAGCAGGGCGGCGGCCTGCTCCTCGGGGAGGGTGAAGCGGGCGCCGCCGGGCTGGGTACGGGCCGCCTGGGCGGTGCGGGAGTCCAGCGCGGCCGCCACCAGGCGGTGGGCGGCCGGCGCGTCGACCCCCTCCAGCTCGGGGACCCGGGCGGTCTGCTCGGCGCTCTCCGCGGTGCGCCGCCAGGCCCCGTAGCGCACCGCGTGGGCCAGCGCGCGCACCGCCCGCTCGGGCGCCGGGTAGGCCGGCACCGGGTGCTCGCCGGCCGCCAGCACGCCCGGCAGGTCGGTCAGCGCCAGGTGGGTCAGCAGCAGCGGCTTGCCGAGCCGGCGGGCCATCGCGGCGGCCGCCAGCAGGCCCTCGCCGATCGCCGGATCGGTGGCGGGCAGCGCCGGCTCCTCACCGATCGCGATGCTCTGGGTGGTCAGTGGCGGGATCGCCACCGCGATCACCGCATCCACCCCGCCGTCGCGCAGCGCCGTCTCCAGGGCCACCCGGAAGTGCTCGCCGGTGGCGGCGGTGGTCAGGTCCACCGGGGTGCGCGGGCGCAGCCCCGCGCCCAGGCAGGCGTCGTGGGTGAGCAGGCCCAGCGAGTCGGAGTTGCCGACCACCGCCACCCGGTCGCCGGCCGGCAGCGGCTGGCGGGCCAGCAGCTCGCCGGTGTCAAACAGCTCGGTGATGGTCTCCACCCGCACCACCCCGGCCTGCTGGAAGAGCGCGTCCACGGTGGCGTCGCGCAGCCCGCTCGCGGTGGGCGGCACCGCGTGGCCCGGCGGCAGGCTGCCGGTGTGCCGGGCGCCCTTGACCACCACGATCGGCTTGGTGGCGGCCAGCCGCCGGGCGATCCGGGTGAACTTGCGCGGGTTGCCGAAGGACTCCAGGTAGAGCAGCACCACGTCGGTGCGCTCGTCCTCCTCCCAGTACTGCAGCAGGTCGTTGCCGGAGACGTCGGCCCGGTTGCCGACCGAGGCGAAGGAGGAGACGCCGAGCCCGCGCCGGTGCGCCGCCTCCAGCAGCGCCACCCCGATCGCACCGGACTGGCAGAAGATCCCGAACCGCCCGGCGGCCGGCAGCACCGGGGCCAGCGAGGCGTTCAACGGGTGCTCCGGGTTGGTGCTGAGCAGACCGAAGGCGTTCGGACCGATCACCCGCATGCCGGCCGCCCGGGCCTGGCGGACCAGCGCCCGCTGCCGCTCCCGCCCGGCCGCGCCGGTCTCCGCGTAGCCGGCGGTCACCACCACCAGCCCCTGCACCCCGCGCGCGCCGCAGTCGGCCACCACCGCCGGCACCGCCTCGGCCGGCACCGCCAGCACCGCCAGGTCCACCGGCCCCGGCAGGTCCAGCACCGAGCGGTGCAGCAGCACCCCCTCCAGCTCGGTGCCCGCCGGCGCGGCGCTGTTCACCGCGTACAGCGGCCCGCCGAAACTGCCGCGCAGCGCCCGCAACAGCGCCCGGCCGGCCGAGCTCTCGTGCCGCGAGACGCCCACCACCGCGACCGAACGCGGCGTCAGCAGGCGCTGCACCGAGTGGGCTTCGGCGCGGTGCTCGCGGGCCCGCATCACCGCGAGCGAGGCGGCGGTCGGCTCCAGGTCGAACTCCAGGTGCACCAGGCCGTCGGTGAAGCTGCGCTGCTGGACGTAGCCGGCGTCGGTGAAGACCTTGGTCATCTTGCGGTTCTCGGGCAGCACCTCGGCCACGAAGCGGCGGATCCCGCGCTCCTGGGCGACGGCACCGATGTGCTCCAGCAACGCCGAGGCCACCCCGCGGCCCTGGTGCTCGTCCTGCACCAGGAAGGCCACCTCGGCGTCGGTGCCCGCCGGGTCGGGGCGGCCCTCGGCGTCGATCCGGTCGTAGCGGACGGTGGCGATGAAGCGGTCCCGGACCACCACGGCCAGCGCCACCCGGTCGACGAAGTCGTGGTGGGTGAAGCGCTGCACGTCCTTCTCGGACAGCTGCGGGTAGGGGGCGAAGAAGCGGAAGTACTTCGACTGGTCGGAGACCAGGGCGTAGAACTCCACCAGGCGCTCGGCGTCCTGCGGCACGATCGGCCGGATCCGGGCGGTGCCGCCGTCACGCAGCAGGATGTCGGCCTCCCAGTGCTGCGGGTAACCGGGGGCCTCGGTAGCTCCGCCGGCGGGGGCGGGAGCCTGGGGGTCGTCCACACCGGCCAGGCTATCCGGCCGCGGGCCGGGGCGCGCTCGACCGCGGGCAGGGCCGGACGGAGCTTTTTCCGTGTCCGTACGGGTTGCACCGTTTGCCCCGCGCCCGTGCCAGAATGGTCTAGACAACAAGTCGCATCCCTGCACCATCGGAAAGGCACGTCTCATGGCTGAGCGCCGCGTCACCATCGGCTGGCCCGAGGGCCTGCACGCCCGTCCCGCCTCCGTCTTCGTGCGGGCGGCCGCCGCCGTCGGCGTCCCGGTCACCATCGCCAAGGCCTCCGGCGGCAACCCCGTCAACGCCGCCTCGATGCTCGGCCTGCTGGCCCTCGGCGCCGAGGGCGGCGAGGAGGTCGTGCTGGCCTCCGACGCCCCCGACGCCGACGCCGCGCTGGACCGGCTGGCCAAGATGGTCCAGGAGGGCCTGGACGAGCTGCCCGCCGCCTGACCCGGCGGGCCCACCGGCACCGAAGGGGCATCCCGATCGCCGCGGGGTGCCCCTTCGGCCTGTGCGTGTTCCTTCGCCTGTGCGTGCCCGTTCGGCCCAGGCGTGCCCCAGCAGCCGACCCACGGCAACCGCTGCGCCGACCGCACCCCCGGTGCCACCCTGTCCTGATGGACCATCAGGAGCTCGCCCGCCTCGCCCACCTCCACCACCCCGTCGCCGCCCCGCTCGCCGACGACACCGTGTCCGCCCTGCTGCGCCGCGCCGTGCGGCGCGGTGACGAACGGGTGCTGCACCTCGGCTGCGGCAGCGGCGCCTGGCTGCTGCGCGCCCTGACCGCGCACCCCCAGCTGACCGCCGACGGCGTCGACCCCGACCCGGCCGCCCTCACCGCGGCCCGCACCGCCGCCGAACAACTCGGCGTGATCCGCCGCCTCGGCCTGCACCACCGGGCGCCCACCGACTTCGTCCCGCCGCACCGCTACGACCTGGCGCTCTGCATCGACGCGGCCGCACCCCTCGGCGACCCGACCGCGGCCCTCACCACCGCCGCTCGCCACCTGACCCCGGACGGCACCCTGCTGTTGGGCGCGAGCTTCCGGCAGCACCCGGACGACCTGCCCGCCCTCGTCGAGTCGATCACCACAGCCGGCTGGCTCCCCGTCCACGGCCACACCAGCAGCCGCACCGAGCTGGACGACTACGCCTGGTCCCGCACCGGCTCGCTCACCGCCTGGGCCCTGGAGCACCCCGACCACCCCGCCGCCACCCAGGCCCTGCAAGCGGCCGCCGACCAGCGCACCACCTGGCTGCGCGAGGACCGCACAGCCCTCGGCTTCGTGACGCTATTGCTGCGCCGCCCCGCGGCGACGGACTGACCAGCAGGAGCGGCCCACCGGACGCAAGTGGCCCCGCCGGAGGTGATCCGGCGGGGCCACTGGCCTGGGACATGCGAACGCATCTTCGATTTCGGTCACACTTTCGACTGAGCTGTTCACTGTTCGATAGTCGCGAGGCGGTGTCCGGTCGGATGCTGCGGACATGGCCTACTTCGATCTCCAAAACCCCGACCACGCCTACGCCTTCGGCTTCCTCCAGGCGGACGGACACCTCCACCAGGGGCCCGGGCGGAAAGGGCAGCTCACGGTCGAAATCAATGCGCATGACCGACCGTTGCTGGAATCCTTCCAGAGGCTTTTCCCCGTCAACAGCAGCATCACGGAACGCTGTCGGTCGACCAACTTCGCGACCAGGAGCGAGACCGCTGTGTGGAGCGTCTGCGCTCTCGACTTCCGGGAAGAGCTCAAGGCCCTCGGCCTGCCAGCCGGCCGGAAGTCCGCCACCATCGCACCCCCGCAACTGCCCCACTCCGAGCGGGACTACCTGCGCGGCCTGATAGACGCGGACGGCTCACTGGGGCGGACGGCTGCAGGCCTACCGTTCGTGAGCCTGACTACCGACAGCACTGAGGTCATCTGGTACTTCAGCAATTACATGAAGCAGTTGACCGGTGTGGTCCATACGCCGCGAAGGAACCGCCGGGACCAGATCTACAACCTGATCTACACCATCGAGGACGCCGTTGAGCTGGCCCGGACTCTCTACTATCCGGGCTGCCTTGCCCTTCCTCGCAAGGCGACTGCCAGCGAGTTCGTGGCGAGTTGGCTGCGGCCTCCCGGCATGCGGCGACAAGTGGAGCCGCGCCGGAGTTGGACCGCCGACGAGGACGACATCCTCCTCGCAGCGGCCACTCCGGCCGAGGCAGCTGCCCAGCTCGACCGCTCGGTGAAGAGCTGTGTCATGCGCCATTGGCGTCTGGTCGGACCGCAGCGCTCCAGAAAACGTTCCGTCCCCTCGGGGGCGACTGTCAGCCCTTGATGCAGATGACCTGCTTGATCTGAGCCACGATCTCGACAAGGTCGCGCTGCTGCTCCATGACCTTCTCGATCGACTTATACGCCCCAGGGATCTCGTCGATCACCCCGGCGTCCTTGCGGCACTCGACGCCGCGGGTCTGCTCCGCGAGATCCCGCACGGTGAACCGCTTCTTCGCAGCGGTCCGGCTCATCTTTCGGCCGGCACCGTGCGACGCCGAGTTGAACGAGTCCGCGTTGCCAAGCCCGCGGACGATGAACGAACTCGTGCCCATCGAGCCCGGGATGATCCCGTACTCGCCCGAGCCTGCCCGGATCGCACCCTTGCGGGTCACCAGCAGGTCCACGCCGTCGTAGCGTTCCTCGGCGACGTAGTTGTGGTGACAACTGATCACCGGCTCGAACGTGACTTTCAGCTTGCGGAACTCGCGGATCAGCACGTCCTGGAACAGGGCCATCATCACCGCACGGTTCCGCTTGGCGTAGTCCTGCGCCCAGAACAGGTCCTGGCGGTAGGCACTCATCTGCGGGGTGTCCGCGATGAACACCGCCAGGTCGCGGTCGACCAGGCCCTGGTTATGTGGCAGTGAGCGCGCGACGGTCATGTGGTGCTCAGCGAGCTCCTTGCCGATGTTGCGGGAACCCGAGTGCAGTAGCAGCCAGACCGAATCTGACCGATCAAGGCACAATTCGATCATGTGATTTCCGGATCCGAGCGTTCCCATTTGCTTCAGTGCCCGTTCGCGACGCCCCTTGACCGCCGGCGCGACCTCGTCGAACCCCGCCCAGAAGCGGTCCCAGCCCACACCGGACAGGCCGTACAGCCCGCCCGGGTCGACCGGATCGTCATGCATGTGGTGCCCGACCGGGATCGCTTCCTCGATCTTGGAGCGCAGCCGGCTCAGGTCGTCCGGCAGGTCGCGGGCGGTGAGCGAGGTCTTCACCGCGCTCATCCCGCAGCCGATGTCCACGCCGACCGCGGCCGGGCAGACCGCGCCCTTCATGGCGATGACGGAGCCGACGGTGGCGCCCTTGCCCAGGTGGACGTCGGGCATCACGGCCAGGCCGTGGAGCCAGGGCAGGGTGGAGATGTTGCGCAGCTGCTGGAGCGCCGCGCCTTCGACGGTGGCCGGATCGGTCCACATCCGGATCGGGACGCGGACGCCGGGTACTTCGGTGTACGACATGGTGGAAGGACCCCCAAAGGTCGACAGGATCAAGGGTAGGACTGCCACGCGAAGGGTCCGGCGTGGCTCGGGAAGTCTCGGGAGGGTGCGGCTCACGGCCGCGGCACGCACGACGGCGTGGTTCGCTCAGGCGGCGCGGCGTTGAGCAGCGCGGCGTTGAGCGGCGCGGCATTCGCCGGCGCGGCGTCGGGCGGCCCCGGCGGCGGCGAAGGGCGGCCTCGGGGAGCGCTCGGCGCGACCGCGTCGCCCGACTGGCTCGACCCGCATGGTGACCGCCTCCTCTCGTTCCGCTCGCTCGACCCGTACGACGTCCGTTGCCGCCGGACCGGTTCCGGTCCGCGGCGGCTGGGCCCAATCAACCCATGGCGCGACCGACCGGCGCAACGGATTAATCGGATCGGCCGCCCACACGCACGGAGGCCCGGCGGGCGCACCCGCCGGGCCTCCTGATGACCGATCAGTCGACTCGCGACCTCAGTTGGTCACCACCGTGACCGGCCCGATCCCCAGCTCGCGGACCGGGTCGGCGATCACCGAGGCGTCGCCCACCAGCACCGTGACCAGCTTCTCCGGCGGGTAGGCGGCGACCACGGCCGTGGTGGCGGCGGCCGTGTCGAGGGCCGCCAGCCGGCGGTAGACCTCGGCCTGGAAGTCGTCGGGCAGGCGCTGCTCGACCTGGTCGGCCAGGGTGGCGGCGACCGAGCCGGCGGTCTCGTACTTCAGCGGGGCCACGCCGACCAGGAACTGCACGGCCTCCTCGCGCTCGGCGTCGGTGAGGCCCTCGGCGCCCAGGGTGCGCAGGATGGTCCAGGTGTCGGCCAGCGCGGGGGCGGTGGAGGCGGTGTCCACCGAGCCGCTGATCGCCAGCAGCGCGCGGCCGGTGCCCTCCGCGTTGGAGCGCAGCGGCTGGGCGAAGGCCCGCACGCCGTAGGTGTAGCCCTTCTCCTCGCGCAGCACCCGGTCCAGCCGGGAGGTGAGGGTGCCGCCCAGGCAGTAGGTGCCGAGGATCTGCGCGGCCCAGGCGGGGTCGTGCCGGTCCGGGCCGATCCGGCCGATCAGCAGCTGGGTCTGCACCGAGCCGGGGCGGTCGACGATGATCACCCGGCCGGCGTCGTCGGCGCTCACCGCGGCCGAGGCGCTGGGGGTGGCCTTCTCGCCGGTCCAGCGGCCGAGGGTGGACTCCAGCAGGGCGGGCAGGTCGATGCCGGTGAGGTCGCCGACGACCACCAGGGTGGCGGTGGCGGGGCGGACGTGGTCGGCGTAGAAGGCCTGGACGGCGGCCCGGTCGATCCGCTTGACCGTCTCGGCCGTGCCGGAGCGCGGGCGGGAGAGGCGGTCGGCGGCATCGAACAGCTCGGCGTAGAGCGCCTTGGCGGCGCGCCGGGCCGGGTTGGCCTGCTCGTGGACGATCTCGTCGAGCCGGTTGGCGACCAGGCGCTCGATCTCGTCGGCGGGCAGCGCGGGGGCGCGCAGCGCGTCGGAGAGCAGGGTCAGGCCGCGCTCCAGGCGGGAGGCGGGGACCTCCAGGACGACCCGGATGCACGGGTGGTCGGCGTGCGCGTCCAGGGTGGCGCCGGCCCGCTCCAGTTCGGCGGCGAACTCCTCGGCGGTGAGGGTGTCGGTGCCCTCGCTGAGCGCGCGGGCCAGGATGGTGGCGACACCGTCCAGGCCCTCGGGCTCGGCCGCCAGCGGGGCGTCGACCAGCACCTCGACGGCGACCAGCTGCTGGCCCGGCCGGTCGCAGTGCAGCACGGTGAGCCCGTTGCCGAGCGCGGTGCGCTGCGGGGCCGGGAACGCCCAGGGGGTGGGCGTGCCGGGCTGCGGCTGGGGGTGGAAGGTCATGGTGGGCACGTAGGCGCTCATGCGGCGTCCTCCTCGGCAGCGCCGTCGGCGGCGTCATCGTTGTCGCCGCTGGCGGGCAGCGGCTCGTAGACCAGCACCGCGCGGTTGTCGGGGCGCAGCCGGGCCGCGGCGACCGCCTGGACCTCCTCGGCGGTGACGTCGAGGACCCGGGCGAGGGCGCTGTTGACCAGTTTGGGGTCGCCGAACAGGACGGCGTAGCGGCACAGTTCGTCGGCGCGGCCGGCCACGGTGGTGAGCCGGTCGAGCCATTCGCGCTCGATCTGTGCCTGGGCCCGCTCGAGTTCCTGGGTGGTGGGGCCCTCGGTGGCGAACCGGGCGAGCTCCTCGTCGACGGCGGTCTCGATCTGCTGGATGGTGGCGTCGCCGGAGGTCTTGACGTCGAGCCAGCCGAGCGAGGGGGCGCCGGAGAGGCGCAGCAGGCCGAAGCCGGCGGAGACGGCGGTGCGGTCACGGCGGACCAGCCGGTTGTAGAGCCGGCTGGACTCGCCGGAGCCGAGCACGGTCAGGGCCAGGTCGGCGGCGTCGGCCTCGCGGGTGCCGTCGTGCGGCAGCCGGTAGGCGGCCATCAGGGCGCGGGAGGGGACCTCCTCCTCGATCAGTTCGCGCGCCTCCTGGCCCATGGTCTCGGGCAGGGTGCCGTCGCGCGGGGGCTGCTTGCCGTCGTGGCCGGGGATGCTGCCGAAGTACTTCTCGACCCAGGCGATGGTCTGCTCGGGGTCGATGTCGCCGACCACCGAGAGCACCGCGTTGTTGGGCGCGTAGTAGGTGCGGAAGAAGGTCCGGGCGTCTTCCAGGGTGGCGGCGTCCAGGTCGGCCATCGAGCCGATCGGGGTGTGGTGGTAGGGGTGCTCGGCGGGGAAGGAGAGCGCGGTGAGCTTCTCGAAGGCGGTGCCGTAGGGGACGTTGTCGTAGCGCTGGCGGCGCTCGTTCTTGACGACGTCGCGCTGGTTCTCCATCGAGGCGTCGTCGAGCGCGGCGAGCAGTGAGCCCATCCGGTCGGCCTCGAGCCAGAGGGCGAGCTCGAGCTGGTGGGCGGGCATGGTCTCGAAGTAGTTGGTCCGCTCGAAGCTGGTGGTGCCGTTGAGCGAACCGCCGGCGCCCTGGACCAGCTCGAAGTGGCCGTTGTTGGAGACGTTCGCCGAGCCCTGGAACATCAGGTGCTCGAACAGGTGCGCCAGCCCGGTGCGACCCTTGACCTCGTGGCGGGAGCCCACGTCGTACCAGAGGCAGACGGCGGCGACCGGTGTCAGGTGGTCCTCGGAGAGCACCACCCGCAGGCCGTTGGCCAGGCGGTGCTCGGTGATGGCGATGCCTCCGTGCTCGGAGGCGGCGGCCGGGTTGGCCATGCGCTCGGATCCTTCCCGTCGGGTTGGGTCGGGGGGTCGTTACCGCCCCCATTGTGGTGCAACGCGTACGGTGCCGGGATGTGTCCGCGCACGGTGCTCGTTCGCCACCGGCGGAAGCGGGTCGGCCCTCGCCGGCGGAGCCGTTCCGGCGGCTGCCGGGTCGGCCGCGCCACGGCCCGGGGCCGGGGTGTCCGTGCGAGGGTCCACAATGGGGGGCGCCGTATGCCCCGGTGACGACATGTGAAGCAGCTGACAGACGCAAGGGAGCCCCGCCGCGATGGCCCGCCGCAGTTCGCCGACCCCGCCGCCCGGAGATTTCGAGGAGCGGATCCTCGACGTCGACGTCGTGGACGAGATGAAGGGTTCCTACCTCGAGTACGCCTACTCGGTGATCTACTCGCGCGCCCTTCCGGACGCCCGGGACGGTCTGAAGCCGGTGCACCGGCGGATCCTGTACCAGGCCAACGAGATGGGCCTGCGCCCGGAGCGCGCGCACGTGAAGTGCGCCCGGGTGGTGGGCGAGGTGATGGGTCGGCTGCACCCGCACGGGGACGCCTCGATCTACGACTCGATCGTCCGGATGGCGCAGCCGTTCTCCATGCGGGTGCCGTTGATCGACGGCCACGGGAACTTCGGTTCGCTGGGCAACGACGACCCGCCGGCCGCGATGCGGTACACGGAGTCGCGGCTGACCGCGGCCTCGATGGCGCTGGTGGAGTCGATCCACGAGCAGACCGTCGACTTTGAACCGAACTACGACGGCAGCGAGCAGGAGCCGTCGGTGCTGCCGGCCGCGTTCCCGAACCTGCTGGTCAACGGTGCCACCGGGATCGCGGTCGGGATGGCGACCAACATGCCGCCGCACAACCTGACCGAGGTGGTGGCGGCCGCCCGGCACCTGATCAAGCACCCGGGTGCCGACCTGGACACCCTGATGCGCTTCATCCCCGGCCCGGACCTGCCGACCGGCGGTCGGATCGTGGGTCTGTCGGGCGTCCGGGACGCGTACGAGACCGGGCGCGGCACCTTCAAGATCCGTGCCACCACGACGGTGGAGAACGTCACCGCGCGGCGCAAGGGCATCGTGGTGACCGAGCTGCCGTTCACGGTCGGCCCGGAGAAGGTGATCGCGAAGATCAAGGACCTGGTCAACGCGAAGAAGCTGCAGGGCATCGCGGACGTCAAGGACCTGACGGACCGCGAGCACGGCCTGCGGCTGGTGATCGAGGTCAAGAACGGCTTCGTGCCGGAGGCCCTGCTGGAGCAGCTGTACAAGCTGACCCCGCTGGAGGAGAACTTCGGCATCAACAACGTCGCGCTGGTCGACGGCCAGCCGCTGACGCTGGGTCTGCGGGAGCTGCTGGAGGTCTACGTCGACCACCGTTTCGAGGTGGTCCGCCGGCGCAGCGAGTTCCGCCGCACCAAGCGGCAGGAGCGGCTGCACCTGGTCGAGGGCCTGCTGGTGGCGCTGCTGGACATCGACGAGGTCATCGCGCTGATCCGGTCCAGCGAGAACGCGGCGCAGGCCAAGGAGCGCCTGATGGAGCGCTTCTCGTTGTCGGACACGCAGACCGCCTACATCCTGGACACCCCGCTGCGCCGGCTGACCCGGTTCGACCGGGTGGAGCTGGAGGCGGAGCAGGCGAAGCTGACCACCGAGATCGCCGAGCTGACCGAGATCCTGGAGTCGGACGGCAAGCTGCGCAGCGTGGTCTCGGGTGAGCTGGCCGCGGTGGCCAAGCAGTTCGGCACCGAGCGGCGCACGGTGCTGCTGGAGGCGGGCGCGCTGCCGTCGGCGGCGTTGGCGGTGCCGCTGGAGGTCGCGGACGACCCGTGCCGGGTGTTGCTCTCCTCGACCGGGCTGCTGGCCCGGACCGCGGACGGCGAGGGCGGTCCGGAGCTGGAGGGCCGGGCCAAGCACGACGTGATCGTCTCGGCGGTGCCGGCCACCGCGCGTGGTGACGTGGGGGCGGTGACCTCGGCCGGGCGGGTGCTGCGGCTGCCGGTGATCGACCTGCCCGCGCTGCCGCCGCAGCCGACGCTGTCGTTGGCGGGCGGGGCGCAGGTGAGCGAGTTCCTCAAGTTGGACGCCGGTGAGCGGTTGATCGCGCTGACCACGCTGGACGAGTCCTCGCCGGGGCTGGCGCTGGGCACGGTCCAGGGCGTGGTCAAGCGGGTGGTGCCGGAGTGGCCGGCGAACAAGGACGAGTTCGAGGTGATCGCGCTCAAGGAGGGCGACGAGCTGGTGGGCGCGGTGGAGTTGCGCACCGGCGAGGAGGACCTGGTCTTCATCACCAGTGACGCGCAGTTGCTGCGCTACCCGGCGGGCCAGGTCCGGCCGCAGGGGCGGCCGGCGGGCGGGATGGCCGGGATCAAGCTCGCCGACGGGGCCCGGGTGATCTCGTTCACCGCGGTGGACCCGGCGGCGGACGCGGTGGTGATCTCGGTGGCGGGTGCGTCGGGCACGCTCACCGGGGAGGCGCAGAGCACCTGGAAGGTGACGCCGTTCGAGCTGTACCCGCGCAAGGGCCGGGCCACCGGTGGGGTGCGCTGCCAGCGCTTCCTGCGCGGTGAGGACTCGCTGGCCTTCGCCTGGGCCGGTGCGGCCCCGGCCCGGGCGGCGGCGGCGAACGGCACGCCGGTCCTGCTGCCGGAGCGCGACCCGCGGCGCGACGGCTCCGGCACGCCGGTCGCCAAGCAGATCGCGGCGGCGGCCGGGCCGGCCTGACCAGGCCCGCTGCTCACCCGGGCGCCCGACCGCACGACGGTAGGGTGCCCGGGTGAGCACCTGTACGAATATCTCCCAGGAGTTGGCCGAGCCGCTGGCCGCCACCGCCGCCACTGCGGCGACCTGGCTGCTGGTCGAGCAGAACGGCCCGTGGGGGGCGAATGCGCTGACCGGGAGTCACCTCGGGGCGGAGCTGGGGCGGGCGCTGGACGCCGCCGCGGCGGGCACCGGGGTGCGGGTGGCGCTGATCCGCCGGCCGGGCCGGCATGCCGACGACCGGCCGGCGGCGGGGCACCAGGTGATCCTGGCGCACACCGTGCCCGGGCGGGGCTGGGTCCGCCGGGCCGAGGTGGCGCGGCCGGCGGAGTTGCTGGCGCTGGACTTCGCCGCGGCCGGCGCGGGCGATCACCGGGGTTTCGGCGCGGCGCACCACGGCGGTCCGCTGGCCCTGGTGTGCACCAACGGGCGGCGCGACCGCTGCTGCGCGCTGCTCGGCCGGCCGCTGGCCGCCGAGCTGGCCGCCGCCGGGCACAGCGAGGTCTGGGAGGTGACCCATCTGGGCGGTCACCGCTTCTCCCCCACCATGCTGGTGCTGCCGTACGGCTACGCCTACGGGCGGTTGACCGACGCCGCGGCGAAGGAGGTGCTGGCGGCCACCGCCGCCGGGCACACGGTGCCGCAGTGGTCGCGGGGGCGGTCCTGCTGGGAGCGGCCGGCGCAGGCGGCCGAGCACGCGGTGCGCGAGCTGACCGGGGAGGGCGCCGCGGAGGCGCTGACCGTGGTGCAGCAGCCGGTGGCGGAGGGCGCGTGGCGGTGCGTGGTGCGGCACCTGGACGGGCGGGGCTGGGTGGTCGAGGTGGCGGCGGTGCCGGGTGAGCCGCCGCGGCCGGAGAGCTGTGCGAAGGCGCCGGGCCGGCCGGTCGCGATGGTGGTCGGTTCGGTGGTGGCGGCGTAGGTCCGGTGCGGATGGTCGCGGGCGCCGGTGACCGAGCGTGCACCCTCGGTCGGCGTAGTCCGTGACGCGGCGCGCCGATCGCTCTGCTTAGCGTGGCGGCCGTGGGACCGCACCGCGCGGCTCCCGCAGTGCTGTGCGGAAGTGGGCCGCTCGGCCCGCTCCGCCGTCCCGGCCCCGGCCGGGCGCACGGAAGGAGTGCACCGCACATGAAGCCGGATCAGAACCCGGACCAGACCTCCGCCGGCCTGATAGCCGACCCGACCGTCGAACCCCCGGACGGCCGGCCCCGGAACCAGCCGCCGGTCGACCCGGATCGACCGGGCCTGGCCGCCGATCCCCACTCCGCCGAGGGTGGTGGTCACCATCGGGCCACCCGGCTGCGGCACAAGGTGGGGCTGGCGGCCGCGATCGTGGCGGGCGCCGGTTCGATCGGCCTGGGCGCCGACGTGGCGAACGCGGCGACCCTGCCCGAACATCCGGCCGCGGTACCGGGGCTGGTCAGCGCGGACGACGACGGCTCCGCGGGCTACACCGACGATCAGGGCAGCGACGACCAGGGCTACGGGGATGACCAGGGGGACGGCGGCGACCAGAGTCACGCCGACGACCAGGGGGACGGCAGTGACCAGGGCTACGGCGACGACCAGAGCTCGACGGACAGCGGCTCCGACCCGTCCGACAACGCGTCCGACTCCTCGGGGAACGGTTCCGGCACCGACGACGCCGGCAGCGGAGGGCTGAAGCAGGGCTGGGACGGCTCGGTCTACTGGTTCCAGAACAGCGCCGGCGAATGGCGCTACACCAGCCACCGCGACTACTACCTCAACCGCATCGGCGCCACCGGCGACGACACCGGCACCACCAGCTCCGGCAGCTCCGGCAGCTCCGGCGGCACGGACGACTCCGGCAGCGGCAGCCGGTCCGAGGCGGCGACCGGGGACGTGGAGAGCGCCGTGGAGTTCGCCGAGGCGCAGCTCGGCAAGCCCTTCGAGTGGGGCGGCAACGGCCCGGGCGGCTACGACTGCTCCGGCCTGGCGCAGCAGGCCTTCCTCCGCGCCGGCATCTCGCTGCCCCGGATCGCCGACGAGCAGTACGGCGCCACCACCCCGGTGAGCGCGAGCCGGATGCAGCGCGGCGACCTGCTCTTCTGGTCCTACGACGGAACGGTCAGCGGGATCCACCACGTGGCGATCTACCTGGGCGACAACCGGTACGTCGAGGCCGCGCACCCGGGCACCTCGGTCCGCACCGAGACGCTGAACAGCGGCTACCGCCCGAGCTTCGTCGGCCGTCCCTGAGGCCGATCCGCTCCGCTCCGCCGGGCCCCGGTCGCACTGCTGCGGCCGGGGCCCGGCTCAGGCGGGCAGGTTCTGCCGGAACAGCGCGAGCACCTTCGGCATCGCGGCGACCCGGGAGGGCGAGTGCTCGATCGGGCCGAGGTCGGTCAGCGTGACCCGGGCGCCGTCGGCGGTCAACTGCTGCGCGCAGTGCACCGAGTCGAGGTAGGCCACGTCCTTGTCGCCGTCGGCGGCGAACAGGTGGACCGGCACCCGGGGCGTCCAGGAGGAGCAGCTGTCGTCGTTGTCGGTCAGCGCCGCGAGCAGCGCGCCGGTCGGGTGCTGGGCCCAGACGATCGCGTGGGGGGTGAGCAGCTGCTGCGGGGTGGCGGGCAGTTCGCCGAAGATCTCGGCGTCGCTGTGGGTGCCGTCGTAGAGCGACTCGATCCGCTGCGCGTAGGGCTGTTGGAAGAGCTCGGCCGGGTCGTCGTACAGGTGGTAGGTGCGGTTCATCGCCACCAGCCAGTAGGCCAGGAAGTAGTTGGCGTCCACGCCGCGCAGGGTGCCGTCGAGGGCGGCCGGCAGTTCGGCGTGCTGCCCGTCGTAGGGGCCGCTGTAGGGGGCGAGTCCGGCCAGGTCGAAGTGCGGCACCCCGCCCTCCTGCAGCGCCTTGCCGAGGGCCATCGCGGCGGGGCCGCCCTGCGAGAAGCCGGTCACCTGGACGCCGCGGTCGAGCCGGTGGCCGTGGTCGCGGGCCACCTGGCGGGCGGCGTGCAGCAGGTCGACCGTGGCGGTGGTCTCGGAGGCCAGGTCGTCGTAGGGGTGCGGGCCCGGACCCAGGCCCAGGCCCAGGTAGTCGGGGGCGACGGTGGCGTACCCGGCGGCGGCGAAGATCGAGGTGTCGCCGCGCTGGCTCTCGTCGACCGAGGCGGTCTCGGTCCTGATCGCCATGGTGCCGTGGTCGAAGACGACCACGTGCAGGGCCCGTCGGTCGGTCTCCGGCAGGCTGACCAGGCCACTGGCGGTGGTGGGCCGGCCCTGCGGGTCGACGGTGCGGTACACCACCCGGTAGTGGTCGACGCCGTACTCGGGGGCGGTGCCGGTGTAGCCGCGCTCGGCGATCTGGGCGGCGGCGGCCTGCGGGGAGAGCTGCTGGACCTGGGTGACCGAGACGATCTCGCCGCGGTGGGCCGTCCGGTCGGCGGCGAAGGTGGGCGCGGCGGTCGCGCCGACCGCGAGCGCGGCGGTGAGCACGGCGGCGGTCGGCAGGGCGGGGCGCGGGCGCCGGGCGCGCCGGCGGGCTTCGGTTCGCATGCGGCAATCCTCTCGCCGCCCGCCGCCCGAGCCATCGGGGAACTTCCCTTACCGGTACCTGATCTGACCCCGAGTCACCTCAGGGTTCGGATCGACCGGGGGCCGGTCACCGTGGCGCACTGGGCGCCGCGGTGACCGGCCGGGGGCTCAGACGGCCCCGGCTCCGGTGAGCGAGCGCACCTCGAGTTCGGCGAACTTGTCGGGGTCGGCCCGCTCCTCACCGCTGACCGTGCCCACCCAGCCGAGCAGGAAGCCGAGCGGGATGGAGATCAGGCCGGGGTTCTCCAGCGGGAACCAGTGGAAGTCCACGCCGGGGAACATCGCGGTCTTGCTGCCGGAGACGACCGGCGAGAAGAGCACCAGGACGAGGGCCGGCACCAGGCCGCCGTAGGTGGCCCAGCAGGCACCGCGGGTGGTGAAGCGGCGCCAGAACAGGTTGTAGAGCAGCGTCGGCAGGTTGGCCGAGGCCGCCACCGCGAAGGCCAGACTGACCAGGAAGGCGACGTTCAGCCGCTGGGCGAACAGGCTCAGCACGATGGCCAGGCCGCCGATCACCACCGCGGCCAGCCGGGCCACCACCACCTCCTGGCGTTCGGTCACCGGCGGCCGGTCCGCCCGGCGGAACGCCTGGGCGTAGAGGTCGTGGGCGAAGGAGACCGAGGAGGCCAGGGTGAGGCCGGCCACCACCGCGAGGATGGTGGCGAAGGCGGTGGCCGAGATGACGGCGAACAGCAGGGTGCCGCCGGTGCTGCCCTCACCGCCGCCCAGGTGCAGCGCGAGCAGCGGGACCGCGGTGTTCCCGGCCGAGTTGGCCGTCTTGACCGCCTTGGAGCCGACCAGCGCGGTGGCGCCGAGGCCGAGCACGATGGTCATCAGGTAGAAGGTGCCGACCAGGCCGATCGCCCAGATCGTGGAGCGGCGGGCGGCCCGGGCGGTGGGCACCGTGTAGAAGCGGGAGAGGATGTGCGGCAGGCCGCCGGTGCCCAGCACCAGGGCGAGGCCGAGGCTGACGAAGTCGAGCCGGCTGGTGACGGAGGCGCCGTACTTGAGACCGGGCTCCAGGTAGCGTTCGCCGGCGCCGCTGCCGCGGGCCGCCGCGTGCATCAGCTCCGCCAGGTTGCCCTGGTAGTGCACCAGCACCAGCACGGTGAGCAGCACCGCGCCGGTCATCAGCAGCACGGCCTTGACGATCTGGATCCAGGTGGTGGCCCGCATCCCGCCGACCGTGACGTAGATGATCATCAGGGCGCCGACCGCGACGATGGTCCAGCCGTTGGCGGCCACGCTGGTGGTGCCGAGCAGCAGGGCCACCAGGCTGCCGGCGCCGACCATCTGGGCGATCAGGTAGAGCAGGGTGACCACCACGCTGGCGCTGCCGGCCGCGGCGCGCACCGGGCGGTGGCGCATCCGGGTGGCCAGCACGTCGGCCAGCGTGTAGCGGCCGGTGTTGCGCACCAGTTCGGCCACCCACATCAGCACGACCAGCCAGGCCACCAGGAAGCCGATGCTGTAGAGCATCCCGTCGTAGCCGTACAGCGCGATCAGGCCGGTGACGCCGAGGAAGGAGGCGGCGGAGAGGTAGTCGCCGGAGAGCGCGATGCCGTTCTGCAGCGGGCCGAAGTCGCGGCCGCCGGCGTAGAAGTCCTCGGCGGCCTGACCGCGCCGGCCCACCCAGAGGGTGATCGCCAGGGTGACCACGACCACCAGGGCGAAGAGCACCACGGCCAGCGCGTGGTGCTGGTCGGGGGCCGGCGCGGGCGGCCTGGCGGCGGGCAGCGCGGCGAGCGGGGCGGTGGTGAACGCGGTAGGTGTCATCGCAGCTGGTCCTGGGTGTCCCAGCGCAGGCCGAGGGCGGCCCGGTCGCGCTTGGTGCGGGCGTTGCGGGAGTAGAGCCAGGTGAGCAGGAAGGTGGAGACGAACTGCAGCAGCCCGAGCAGCCAGGCCACGCTGAACGGGCCGGCGAGCCGGGTGCGCATCAGGTCCGGTGCGGCGGCCTGGGTGATCACGTAGGCCAGGTACCAGCCCATGAACAGGGCGGTGGCCGGGAAGACGAACCGCCGGTAGGTGCGGCGGATGTCCTGGAAGGCCGCGCTCTGCTGGACCTGGCGGTAGACCTCGGCGGCCGCCGGGTCGGAGATCCGCCGGGTCGGCTGGGACGCGGGGAGGTCGTGGAGCGACCGCTGGGCCGGGACGCTGGACCGTGGGCCGGCCGGACGGGGGCGGACGGCCCGCTGCGTCACGCCGGGCGCACCGGTGGTCGCCCACCAGTCGAACCGCTGGCCCTGGCGGGGCGTGCGACCGGTCTGACCGGTGACGTCGTGCTGTGCCAAGACTGCTCCCTGAACGGGATGCACCACCGAACGGTGGGGCGTCGAGGATCGGCGCCCAGCACTTCCGGACGACCCGCCCCGAAGATCCATTCGGCGTACCGACGGCGCCCTGACGGGTTCCATCTTTGCGGCTCGAAAACCCAAATGTGGCCTTCAGCAGGACTTTTCACCTGATGAGGTGAGATCAGTCGGTCTGCGAACCACGAGAAAGTCCATGTCGGAACGCATAACTGACCGCTTGTGCACGATCTCGAACGGCGGTTTTCGCGAAGAGGTTGTTGATGTGCGTCTTCACCGTCGCCGGACTGACGAAGAGCCGCGCCGCGATCTCGGCGTTGGACAGGCCGTCGGCGATCAGCCCGAGCACCTCGGCCTCACGGGCCGTCAGGCCGTCCGGCAGCCCGCGGGAGGTGACCGGCGGCTCGCGCCGGGCCGGCTCGACCGGCGCCCCGCCGGAGCCTGCCGCGCCCGCGTCCGGGCCCGCCCGGTGGCCCGCCCCCGCTCCCCCGCCCACCGAACCGGCGGCCGGACCGGCCGCGGAGAACCGTTCCAGCAGCCGCCGCTGCACCTGCGGGGAGAGCCCCGCCGCGCCGGCCCGGACGTCGGCGATGGCCCGGGCGATCTCCTCCGCCCCCGCGTCCTTGGTCAGGTAGCCGCGGGCACCGGCCTCCAACGCCGGGAAGAGCGAGTCGTCGTCCGCGAAGGTGGTCAGCACCACCACCTCGGTGCCCGGGTGCTCGGCCCGGATCCGCCGGGTCGCCGCCACCCCGTCGCAGCGCGGCATCCGCAGGTCCATCAGCACCACGTCCGGGGCCCGCTCGGCGACCAGCCGCACCGCCTCCTCACCGTCCGCGGCCGCCCCGACCACCTCGATCCCGGGCAGCAGGCCGAGCAGCATCACGATGCCCTCCCGCACCACGGTCTGGTCGTCCGCCACCAGCACCCGGGTGAGTTCCGCCGCGTCCCCGGCGCCGTCCTGCCCGCTCATCCGCCACCCCGCTCGTCCTCGATCCGCTCCGCCACCCCGGTTCTACCTCCTCGCCCCCGCCCCGGTCACGTCGGCAGGCGCAGCAGCACCGACCAGCCGTCACCGTCGGGGCCCGCGGTCAGGCTGCCGCCGAGCAGTTCGGCCCGCTCCCGCATCCCCAGCAGGCCGTAGCCGCTGCCGCTGCCGGCCAGCTCGGCCGCGCTCGCCCGCTCCGCCGCCGCGGCCGGCGGGGCGCCGCCCCCGGTGTTGCGGACCGCCAGCTCCACCACCCGGTCGAGGTAGCGCAGCTCCACCGTGCGCTGCGCCCGCGGGGCGTGCTTGCGGATGTTGGTGAGCGCCTCCTGGGCGGTCCGCCGCACCGCGAGACCGGCATCGGCGGCGAGCGGCCGGGGCGTGCCGGTCACGGTCAGCCGGGCCTGCTCCGCTTCGGCCAGCTGCACCAGGTAGTCGCCGACCGGGGTGAACTCGCCGCGCAGCGCGGAGAGCGCCTGCCGGGTCTCCTGCAGCCCCTCCTGGGCCATCCGCCGGGCCGCCACCACCCGCTCCTTGACCTGGTCGCGCTCGGCCCCGCCGTCCAGCATCAGCCGGGCCGCCTCCAGGTGGACCAGCTGGGCCGAGAGGCTGTGGGCCAGCACGTCGTGGATCTCCCGGGCGATCCGGGCCCGCTCGGCCAGCGCCGCGCTCTCCGCCTCGGCGGCGCGGGCGGCCTGCTCCTGTTCCCGCAACCGCAGCGTGGTGCCGCGGGCGTCGGCGTCCAGCCGCATCAGGTAGCCCAGCAGCACCAGGCCGCCGGCGGTGAGCAGCACCCCCAGCGAGGTGTCGCCGCTGCTCGTGGCGTAGGAGATCAGCGCCGCGGCGCAGACCGGCACCCCGGCCACCAGCGGCAGCCGCAGCAGGGCCATCACCGCCAGCACGCACCAGGTCACGTTGGCCAGCATCGAGGCGCCCACGTGCACCGCGAGCTCGGCGACCACCAGCACCTGGGCGGCCGCCAGCAGCGCCGGCAGCGCCCGGCGCCGCCGGCTGGCCCAGACGAAGGCCGGCAGCAGCCCGAAGACGGCCGCCATCAGCACCGAGGCCACCACCGCGTCCCAGCCGTGGAACCTGGCCCCGGTCACCGTCCCGACCAGGACCACCACCAGCAGCGCCAGTCGTCCGGCGTTGTCCAGCAGCAGGCCGGGCAGCGAACGCTCCCGGCGGGCCAGGGCCTCGCGCGAGGGCCAGCGCATCCAGGTCTCCAGCTGCACGGGCCCTCCTCCAACGGTGACGCCCTGGGCGTCGACGGCGGCGCTGATGGCTCAGTCCACCAGGCTCAGCACGGGCGCGCTCTCCAGCCCCCGCGCCCTCCAGTTGACCACGGCGCCGCGGACCAGCAGCAGCACTCCGAGGCCCAGGTAGAGCGCGTTGGCGCCCTGCTGCACGTGCAGCGCGGAGCCGAGCGCGAACAGGCCGATCCGCACGGCGATCGTGCCGACCCAGGCCGCCAGGGTGGCCGCGTTGCCCTTGATCCAGACGCTGCCGTCGGTGGCCCGCCACATCTTGACCGTCCAGCCCCAGACCGAGCCCATGGCGACCTCCGCCAGCACCCCGGCGAGCAGCAGGACGACGGCCAGGACCTGGTGGTGCGGGTCGATCAGGTGCTTGCCGGCCAGGCCGAGCGCGCCCAGCACCAGGGGCAGCACCCAGAACCGGCGTTCGGTGTCGATCCTGCGGGCCCGCACCTGGCGGGCCAGGACCAGGACGACCACGGCAAGGATGACGAGGATGTTGGCGGTGCCGGTCATCGGACTTCGCTCCGTCTCGACTGGGTTTCTGCGACGTTCACGAAGCTACGGATCCCGGCGGCCCGGCTGATCGGCTCCAGGGTTGAGCGCGGGTTGAACCAACGCCGCGGGGGGGGGTCCCCCCGCGGGGGGGGGGGCCCCCCGGGCCGGGCTGCCGTTTTTTTCTCACTCTCCCCCCTTGCATTTCCCCTTCTCCCCCCCCCCCCCCCCCCCCCCCCCCCCCCCGGGCCCGCTCGGCGGTGCGCTCAGACGTCGATCCGGGAGCGGTCCATGGTCGCCCCGGAGTCGACGATGAACTCCTTGCGCGGTGCCACGTCGTTGCCCATCAGCAGGTCGAAGACCTGCTCGGCGGCCTCCAGGTCGCCCAGGTTGATCCGGCGCAGCATCCGGTGGCGCGGGTCCATCGTGGTCTCGGCCAGTTGGTCGGCGTCCATCTCGCCCAGGCCCTTGTACCGCTGCACCGGCTCCTTCCAGCGCAGCCCCTTGGCCTGGAACTCCAGCAGGGTCCGGCGCAGCTCGGCGTCGGAGTAGGTGTAGTGGTACTTCTCCTGGCCGCGCTTGGGGTTGGTGAGCTCGGTCCGGTGCAGCGGCGGGACGGCCGCGAAGACCCGGCCCTGCTCGACCATCGGGCGCATGTACCGCTGGAAGAGCGTCAGCAGCAGGCAGCGGATGTGCGAGCCGTCGACGTCGGCGTCGGCCATGAAGATCACCCGGCCGTAGCGGGCCTGGTCGATGTCGAAGGTCCGGCCCGAGCCCGCCCCTATCACCTGGATGATCGCGGCGCACTCGGCGTTCTTCAGCATGTCCGAGACCGAGGCCTTCTGGACGTTGAGGATCTTGCCGCGGATCGGCAGCAGCGCCTGGAACTCGGAGTTGCGGGCCAGCTTCGCGGTGCCGAGGGCGGAGTCGCCCTCGACGATGAAGAGCTCGCTGCGCTCCACGTCGTCGCTGCGGCAGTCGGCCAGCTTGGCCGGCAGCGAGGAGGTCTCCAGCGCGGTCTTGCGGCGCTGTGCCTCCTTGTGCTGGCGGGCCGCCACCCGGGTCCGGGCCGCCGCCGCCACCTTCTCCAGCACGGCCCGGGCCTGGACCTTCTCGTCCTTCTTGGTCGAGCCGAGGAAGGCCTTGAGCTCGCGGGCGACCACGGCGGCCACGATCCGGTTGGCGGCCGAGGTGCCGAGCACCTCCTTGGTCTGGCCCTCGAACTGCGGCTCGGCCAGCCGGACGGTGACCACCGCGGTCAGGCCCTCGGTGGCGTCGTCCTTGGTGATGTCGTCCTCGGCCACCCGGAGCAGCTTGGCGGCCCGCAGCGCCTCGTTGACGGTCTTGGCCAGCGAGCGCTCGAAGCCGGTGACGTGGGTGCCGCCCTTGGGAGTGGCGATGATGTTCACGAAGGAGCGCAGCGTGGTGTCGTAGCCGGCGCCCCAGCGCAGCGCGATGTCCACGCCCAGCTCGCGGGTGACCTCGGTGGGGGTCATGTGGCCGAGCTCGTCCAGGACCGGGACGGTCTCCTTGAAGGTGCCCTCGCCGCGCAGCCGCAGCACGTCGCAGACCGGCTTGTCGGGGGCCAGGAACTCGCAGAACTCGCCGATCCCGCCGTCGAACCGGAAGACGTCCTCGCGGACCTGCTCGCTCTCGGTGAGCCGCTCGTCACGGACCACGATGGTCAGGCCCGGCACCAGGAAGGCGGTCTGCCGGGCCCGGCTGTGCAGGTTCTCCAGCGAGAGCTTGGCCTCCTTGAGGAAGATCTGCCGGTCGGCCCAGTAGCGGATCCTGGTGCCGGCGCGGTTCTTGGGCACCTTGCGGGTCTTGGTCAGGCCGCTGGCCGGGTCGAACGGGGCGTCCGGGCTGAGCTCGGTGAACATCCCGGGGGTGCCGCGGCGGAAGCTGATCGCGTGGGTGTGGCCACCGCGGTCCACCTCGACGTCGAGCCGGGCGGAGAGGGCGTTCACCACCGAGGCGCCGACGCCGTGCAGACCGCCGGAGGCCGCGTAGGAGCCGCCGCCGAACTTGCCGCCGGCGTGCAGCTTGGTCATCACGACCTCGACGCCGGACAGGCCGGTCTTGGGTTCGACGTCCACCGGGATGCCGCGCCCGTTGTCCCGGACCTCGACCGAGCCGTCCTCGTGCAGCAGCACCTCGATCCGGTCGCAGAAGCCGCCCAGCGCCTCGTCGACCGAGTTGTCGATGATCTCCCAGAGGCAGTGCATCAGGCCGCGGCTGTCGGTGGAACCGATGTACATGCCGGGCCGCTTGCGGACCGCTTCGAGCCCCTCGAGGACGAGCAGATGCCGAGCGGTGTAGTTGGATCCGTCCTCCACGGCACGCAGGGCGGGCGGCACGGTCGTTTCGGCACTCACGCGGTGCACTCCTCCAAAGAGACATCTGACTCGGTCCGGCGGGCGGTCCCCGGTCCTCCCCGGGCTCCGTTTCCGCACGCACCCGACCACTGCACGAATCACCCCGGCTCCGCAGCTTGTACGCGCTGCGCGAACACGGGCCGGGCCCGATCCACCGCACGGGAGGGCCATATCGCCAGCGTCCGACGGATCCTGGCGGACCGTCGAACCCGTCGCGGGGGCTGGAACTGCCGAGATGCAGGCTACCGGTGCTCAGGGCGGGGCTTATGCTCCAACCCAGTAGGGGATTATGCTACGCCCACCCTCGGACAACAGTTCGAAGATGCGTTCGAGTGGGAGGCAGGTCGCGGTTTCCGGCACGCATGAACCGCCGGCGCCCGGGGCACGTCCTCATCAACACAGCAGAATCCTCAAAGAAGAAAAGCCACGAGCGGGAACGTTTTCGGCCTGGTTGGATGTTGACCCTGGTACGACAGCTCGTCGAGCTAGAGAAGAGGCGACGTGACTACTGTTCTGACACCTGCGAGCCCGCTCACCGCGGCTGACCGCTGCGACCGCTGCGGCGCCCAGGCCTACCTGCGCGTCGTCCTGGCCAGCGGCGGGGAGCTGCTGTTCTGCGCCCACCACGGGCGCAAGTTCGAGCCGGAGCTCAAGAAGATCGCCGTGGAGATACAGGACGAGAGTGGTCGTCTCGCCACCACGACGGCCTCGGCCGCCAACGACGAGCGCTGAGCGTTCGACGCTCCCCTTGACGTGCTGAGGTCGGCCCTTGCGGGCCGGCCACTGGGCGGCAGGCCTGGCGGCCTGCCGCCCAGCGTCGTATCCGGACCCGGTCACCGGGCACGCCGAGTTGTCGTACGGCTACCGAACGCGCCGATCACGACTGCGGGTTGGACGGCGGCTGTGAGCTGGGCGACAGCGGCGGGTTGGCCGAGAGCTGGGCGTTGACCTCGTCGGCGACCGCCGCGAGCCGGGTGTAGACGCCCGGGTGCCGGGCCTCCGCGCAGCCGGCGCCCCAGGAGACCAGCCCGACCAGCCGGCCCCCCACCACCAGCGGCCCGCCGCTGTCACCCTGGCAGGCGTCCGCCCCACCGTGCTCGTCGTCCCCGGCGCAGACCATCCCGCGGGCGTCGAAGGCGCCGTCCGCCCCGCCCGGGTAGTCGGCCGCACACACCGAGTCGGCGACGATCGGCACCTGCACGCTGCGCAGTGCCTTGGCGTAGTTGGCCCGCCCCGTGGTGTCACCCCACCCGTACACCTGGGCCGGCGTGCCCGGTGCGTAGGGCGCCGTCTCCCCCGGACCGACCATCGGCAGCACCGACCGGCCGTCCTGCGGCACCGCCAGCGTGAGCACCGCGACGTCCTGCATGTTCTGCTCGAACGAGTACTGCGGGTGGATCCAGACGTTGGTGACCGGGACCTCCTGACCCTTCTTCTGGTTGGTCAGGTCGGTCCGGCCGATCACCACGGCCAGGCCGGGACGGTCGGTCGGCCGCCCCTGCTCGTCGTAGAAGCAGTGCGCCGCGGTGATCACCTTGGTCGGGGCGACCAGTGTGCCCCCGCAGAACTGCCCGGACCGGCCGTCGCCGAACTGGGTCCGGCTGGCCACCGCGACCATCCACGGGTGCACCCCCGTGCTGTCCGCGGAACCGCCGACGATCCGCCGGTCCGCCTGCGCCGGTCCGGCCCCCAGCGAGACCAGCACCGCCGGGAGGGTGGCCAGCGCGGCCAGCACGGCGGCCCGCCGCCTGGTCTCACGGCCGCACCCGCGGGCTGCGGGCCGCGCGGCCGGGCGGGTGGTGGAGCCGGACGGCGGGGACGAGAGGGACATCACACAACACTCCGGGCGCATCGACGGCAGGCAACCGCCACAGCGTAGTCACTGCCTCACCCTGAGTTCCCGTCAGCCGCCACCCGGCCACCCGGACGAGGGAACGCGGACACCGCCGGATGACAGCACGGCGGAGGCGGCTCGGCGATGACGGCGGGGCCGGAACGGCAACGGGGCCCGGGACGGTCGAAACCGTCCCGGGCCCCGTGGGGTGTGTAGGGGGGTGACTGCTGAAAACCCCCCATCCCTTCCCCTCCTGCGCGCCGCACCCCTTCGCGACAAGGG
>NZ_JBNQTI010000037.1:0-10706 GCF_050325825.1 Kitasatospora sp. LaBMicrA B282 | reverse complement strand
GTCGGCCGGGCGCCACTGCGCCCGGCCGCGCCGATCAGTCCAGGTAGTCGCGCAGCACCTGGGAGCGCGAGGGGTGGCGCAGCTTGGACATGGTCTTCGACTCGATCTGGCGGATGCGCTCACGGGTCACCCCGTAGACCTTGCCGATCTCGTCCAGCGTCTTCGGCTGACCGTCCGTCAGACCGAAGCGCATCGAGACCACGCCGGCCTCGCGCTCGCTCAGGGTGTCGAGCACCGAGTGCAGCTGCTCCTGGAGCAGGGTGAAGGAGACCGCGTCGGCCGGCACGACCGCCTCGGAGTCCTCGATCAGGTCACCGAACTCGCTGTCGCCGTCCTCGCCGAGCGGGGTGTGCAGCGAGATCGGCTCGCGGCCGTACTTCTGGACCTCGATGACCTTCTCCGGGGTCATGTCGAGCTCCTTGGCCAGCTCCTCCGGGGTGGGCTCGCGGCCCAGGTCCTGGAGCATCTGGCGCTGGACGCGGGCCAGCTTGTTGATGACCTCGACCATGTGCACCGGGATGCGGATGGTGCGGGCCTGGTCGGCCATCGCGCGGGTGATCGCCTGGCGGATCCACCAGGTCGCGTAGGTCGAGAACTTGTAGCCCTTGGTGTAGTCGAACTTCTCGACCGCACGGATCAGGCCCAGGTTGCCCTCCTGGATCAGGTCCAGGAAGAGCATGCCGCGACCGGTGTAACGCTTCGCCAGCGAGACCACCAGGCGGAGGTTGGCCTCCAGCAGGTGGTTCTTGGCCCGGCGGCCGTCCTCGGCGATGATCTCCAGCTCGCGCTTGAGCTTGGGGGCGAGCTTGTCGGCCTGGCTCAGCTTGTCCTCGGCGAACAGGCCGGCCTCGATCCGCTTGGCGAGCTCGACCTCCTGCTCGGCGTTGAGCAGCGGGACCTTGCCGATCTGCTTGAGGTAGTCCTTGACCGGGTCGGCGGTGGCACCGGCGACGGCCACCTGCTGGGCCGGCGCGTCGTCCTCGTCGTCGTCGGAGAGGACGAAGCCCTCCGACTCCTCCTCCGGCTCGCCCTCGCCCTCGGCCTTGGCGCCGCCGGGCAGCGCCGCGTCCTCGAGCAGCTCCTCGTCGCCGAGCAGCTCCTCGTCGCCCTTCTCCGACTTGCCCGCGGTCTTCTTCGCCGCGACCTTCTTGGCGGGGGCGGCAGCGGTCTTCTTCGCCGCGACCTTCTTGGCCGGGGCGGCGGCCTTCTTCGCCACCGCGGCGCCCGACTCGGCCATGACCGGCTCGTCCACCGGCGCCTCCACGGAAACCGAGGTGACCGAGACCACGGAGGAGACCGCGGCCGGGGCCACCGTCGCGGCCGGCGCGATCCGCACCGGGGGCTTGGTCGGCGCGGCCGGCGTGCGGGTGGTGACCGCCTTGGTCGCGGTGCGCTTGGTGGTGCTCTTGGCGGCGACGCTCTTGCGCTTGGCGGCGGTGGGCTCGGCCGCGCTGACCATGAGGTCCACCCCCTCCTCAATCAGCACCTGGTTGAGGCTGCGCATGACGTTCTTCCACTTGGTGACCGGGATCTGGTCCGCCTCGAAGGCCTGACGCACGTCGTCACCGGCGATCTGCCCATGGGCCTTGCCCCGCTCGATGAGCGCCAGCAGTGCCGCGGACTCTGCGATCTCAGGGGGGAGCGAACGGGATGTGCTGGCCGACACGAACAACCTCTCGGACGAAGAGTGGACTCGAACCCGTACCGGACCGCCCGAGAGGGCGAGGAAGAGGCACGTGCAGCGGGGCACGTGTGGTTCCGACCGGCTCGGACTTGAGGACTGGGCTTGCGGGATGCTGGGTTTGCGGGACGGCAGCAGCGCCGCAGACCAACACAGCATTCTGACATGACGCGGGTATTCCGGAGCTGCTTCCGCTCCGTACACATCGCTGCCGCTCCCCAAGTGTTACGCATGCCGCTCGTGGCGCAGGTCACACGCTCTCCCGATCACTGGCCGACGGGCTCGCCGGGCGGCCGGTCGCGGCGTTTCCGAGTGTCGCGCGGCGATCGTCCCCGGTGACGGGGGTCACCGCCGGGTGGCGCGGGGCGTCCCCGGGCTCCGGTGGGGCGTCCCTGCGGTGTCGGGGGGCGTTCCAAGGCGTCGTGCGGGGTCCCGGGGCGTCCCGGGGCGCTCTCCCGAGCCGGGGTCGGCAGCCCGTTCGGGTGGGGCCGGGTCGGCCGGGGTGTGGTCCCGGTCACCGGGCGGCGGGCCCTCCGGCTGCCGCTGTGGCGTCGGCCACGGGGTCCGGAGGGCACTGCCAGGGTCCGCTGCGCTCGTGTCCGCCCGCTCAGTGCTCGCGGGGCGCGGGCACCGCGTGCTCGACGTCCGGGTGCACGGTGAGCAGCGCGCGCATGGCCGCCTCGGCGGCGGTGCCGTCCCCGGTGCCGATCGCGTCGACCAGCCGGGCGTGCACGCTGACCGAGGTGTCCGAGGGCCGCTCGCAGGCGGTGGCCGGACCGCCGCTGACCTGCAGGGCGGCCCCGACGATGCCGGAGAGGTGCTCCAGCATCCGGTTGCCGGCCATCTGCAGGATCAGGGCGTGCAGCTCGGCGTCGGCCCGGGAGAAGGTGATCAGGTCGCCCTGGGCCGCGGCGTGGTTCATGATCTCGGTCATCTCGGCCAGCCGCTGCTGGATGTCCTCGCGGCCGTGCCCCGCGGCCAGCCGGGCGGCCAGCGGCTCGATCGCCCAGCGCAGCTCGAACAGCTCGCGGCGCTGCTCCTCGCGCTGCGGGCCGAAGGCGCGCCACTCGATGATGTCGGGGTCGAGCAGGTTCCAGTCGCCGACCGGGCGCACCCGGGTGCCGACGTTCGGCCGGGCGCTGACCAGGCCCTTGGCCTCCAGGACGCGCAGCGACTCGCGCACCACGGTGCGCGAGACCTCGAAGCGCTGGCCGATCTCCTCGGGGACCAGCGGGCGGTCGGCACCGAGGTCACCGGAGACGATCATCTGGCCGAGCTGCTGGACCAGCTGGCCGTGCAGGCCGCGACCGCGGCTGCTGGTGGTCTTGCGGCCGACCCGGGCGAGATCGCTCTCCGACCCCTCCCAACGGGGGATCGGCGGGGTCGGCCGATCGGCGTAGGAGAAGCGGTCCAGCTCGGCGGCGGCGCCGGGCGCGGGGGCCTCGGCGGTGCGGGCGACGGTCATGGTGGGGTGCGCAAGGGTACTCACACGTCCTTTGTCGGCGATCCGTGGGCCCGACTTGAGGATTCTCGTGAAAAGCACACGAAAGGGTGATCGCCCGTGGCCGGATAATTGACTTCTTATCAGGAAGAAAGGGCCATTCCGGGCAGCGAGTTGAGGGCTGCGCCGACCCGGAGGACGGGGGCGGATCGGCGGCCCGGAAGGCGGGGACGGGACAGGGCGGGAAAGGGCGGGAAAAAGGTGGGACGGCGGGGCGGAGGCGGGGTCGACAGCGGGGCCGGAAGCGGGCTGGGGACCGGGGTGGACGGCGGTGGTCAGAAGGAGCGGCGGCGGGTCTGGGCCAGCAGGCAGCCGCCCAGCAGGACGGCGACCGGGAGCAGGACCACCGCGAGCGCCCGCGCCAGGTGCGTCGGCGCCCAGTCCGCGCCCTGGTGGTGCAGCAGGTCCAGCGCGGTGGGCAGGGCGAGCCGGGCCACCAGGGTCGGCAGCGCTCCCAGCAGCAGCAGGCCGACGAGGGCGCTGCGGGTCAGCGTCACCGTGAGCACGCCGGTCCAACCGGTCGCCACGGTCAGCGCCACGAAGCCCGCGAGCAGCAGCGCCGCGTGGTGGTCGGTGGACAGCGCCTGCACGGTGAACGGGGCCCGGGACGGAACAGCCGTCAGTGCGGTCAGCCGCCGGACGTCGGGGACGGGCAGCGCCAGCCGGACGGTGAGCACGTTCACCAGCAGCGCGGCCACCCCGAGCAGGGCCGCGACGGTACCCGTGACGGCGAGCTTGGCGAGCAGCAGGCGCAGCCGGGCGGTGTAGCGGACCTGGGCGGCCGGCAGTCCCGGGCAGCGGACCTCGTGCGCCGCGGCCAGCGCGCCGAGCAGCCCCGCCGCCAGCGCGGCGGGCGGCAGCGCCAGCAGCGGGACGGTCGCCGTGACCAGGTGGGCCGCGGCCGGCGCGGCGAGTGGTCCGGACGGCTGGTGCCGGGCCAGCACGGCGACCAGGGCCCCGCCGGCGGCGAGGGCGGTGGCGAGGATCAGCCAGCTCGACCGGAGGCCCAGCAGGCGGCGCCCTTCGTAGGCCAGTGCGCGCACGCGATCATCCGTTCCAGTGGTCGGGCCCGGTCAGGGGCTGCGGGATCGGCTCGGGGGTGGGGGCGGTGGGGATCGGGGCCGGGGCTGCGTTCGTGACGAGTGCGGGTGCGGCGGAGGCCGCGGTGGCGCCGGCGCTGCCCGGGGGTGCGGTCACGGTGCCGCTGGGCGAGGCGCCGGCGGGGACGCGTGCGGCGGCGGCCACCGGCGCGGCCGACGGCACAGGGGGCAGGGGGATCGTGGGCGGGCCCGGTGGCAGCGGCTGGGCCTCCGCGCCGGGACGACCGGTCGGCACGGCGGCGGCTCGCACCCCGGTCGACGAGGGGGCGTCGCGGCGCACCCGGACCGCGGGGATGCCGCCGCCGCGGACGGCGACCGGGAACCCGGCCCGGGGCGGCGGCTGCTCGACCACCCGGTCGGCGAGCTCGTGCAGCAGGATGCCGCTGCGGTAGGCGAGTTCGCCGATCTCGGTGCGGCCCAGCCCGCTGACCGCGAGGCGGGCGCTGCCGTCCTGACGGACCTGGGCGCCCTGGGCCAGCAGCAGGTCGGCCAACCGCGCCATCTGGGGGCCGCGGACCGCCACCTCCGGGTGCAGCCTGGTCCGCCGGAACTCGGCCACCGGTTGGTCCGCGACCACCCGACCGGCGTCCAGCGTCACCACCCGGTCGGCCAGCTGGGCCGCCTCCTGGGGGCTGCGCGTGGTGACCACCACGCAGCAGCCCTCGCCGGCCGAGAAAGCGCGGACGAAGGCGTGCAGCCACTCGGCGTTGCGCGGCGACAGTCCCTCGGCCGGGGCGTCGAGCAGCAGTGCGCGCGGGCTGCCGAGCAGAGCGGCGGCCAGGGCGAGGCGGCGCACCATGCCCGGGGAGAAGGTGCGCAGCCGGTGTTCGGCGACACCGGCCAGCCGGGTCTGTTCCAGCAGCTCGTCCGCGCGCCGGACGGGCGCCCCGAGCTGGACGGCCAGCATCCGCAGGTGGTCGCGGGCGGTGCGGCCGAGGCTGCCGGGCTGGCGGTGTGCGGTGGGCAGCAGGACGCCGACCTCGCGCTCGGGTCGGCGCAGCTTGCGGTACGGGCGCCCGTCGAAGAGGGTCACGCCCTTGCCGCGCTCCAGTTCCACCATCAGCCGCAGCGCCGTGGTCTTGCCCGCGCCTTCGGTGCCGAGCAGCGCCGTGACCGTGCTGGGGCCGGTGTCGAAGCCGAGGTCGAGCAACGCCGGCCGGCGGCCGCGGCGGTAGACCTTGGTGAGTCCGTTGACCTGGATCATCGCTGGCTGCTCCCACGTGCTCCGGCTGCCATGGCGGCGCGGTCGGCCGGGGCCGGCGCCGCTTCGGACTCAGCACCCTAGGACGAGCGTCGGGGGATTCCGGGCATTGGGCAGGCGGCGCGGACGACGCGACGACCCGCCTCACTCGATCAGGGGACAGCAGCCGGACCAGCGTTCGCCCAGCGTTCACCCGGGCGCCGGGTCTCCAGGCCCACGACTCCGAGCTTCAGGACTCCGGGCGCAGCATCGGCGGGTTGAGCACGGTGGCGCCGCCGGCGGTGAAGAGCTGGGCCGGGCGCCCGCCCTGACGGGTCGTCGTGCCGCCGGAGGGCACCAGGAAGCCGGGCGTGCCGGTGACCTTGCGGTGGAAGTTGCGCGGGTCCAGCGCCACGCCCCAGACCGCTTCGTAGACCCGTCGCAGCTCGCCGACGGTGAACTCCTCGGCGCAGAAGGCCGTGGCCAGCGCCGAGTACTCGATCTTGGAGCGGGCCCGCTCCACGCCGTCGGCCAGGATCAGGGCGTGGTCGAAGGCGAGCGGCTCGCGGGCCGTCGCCTCCGGGCCGAGCAGTTCGGAGACCGGGGCCCAGCGTGCTCCCCGGGCGTCGCCGCCCGGCTTGGGGGTGGGCAGGTCGGGTGCCAGCGCCAGGTGGGCCACGCTGACCACGCGCATCCGCGGGTCGCGCTGCGGGTGCCCGTAGGTGGCGAGCTGCTCCAGGTGTGCACCGGAGGCGATCTGACCGGTGCTGTTGGAGTGGGCCCGCAGCCCGGTCTCCTCCGCCAGCTCGCGGGAGGCCGCCTCGCCGAGCCCCTCGTCCGGGCGCACGAAGCCGCCGGGCAGGGCCCAGTACCCCTGGAAGGGCGGTTCGCCCCGGCGCACCAGCAGCGCGCAGAGCTCATGCTCCCGGACCGTCAGCACCACGAGGTCGACCGTGACTGCGAACGGGGGAAAGGCCGACGGGTCATAGCGCGACATGGCCCCGATCATAGTCGTCTTTCTGACGATAAACACCAGAACGAACGCAATCACCACCACCCGCCCCGCACGAACCGACCGCACCACGCACGGCACCGCCCCCGCCGGCCGCCTCCCCGGGCCGGGCTCGGCGGCCGGCCGGTCGCCCACCGGACCACCGCGCCCGCCGGGTTGTGACAGTGCGTCAGCGAGCGCCCAGCTGGAGCTCCGCGGAGGCCTCCTCCACCACTGCCACCCCGATCCGGCTGACCCGGACCGCGAACGGCTCCCCCGCCACCCGCAGGCCGGAGAGTTCGAGCTCGCCGAGCGGCGCGGTGCTGGCGGGCCGCACCACGACCCGCTTGGCCGGCGCGTCCGGGCGCACCCCGGCGAGGGCCAGCACCATGTGAGCGCCGGCTGCGGCGGAGCCGGCCGCCGGGCGGCAGGCCGCCGGATGCGGCACCGGTGGGCAGTCCGGCAGCCGCTGCTCGCCCGCGTACATCTCCGGCAGCCGACCGCTGAAGTGGGCGCCGGCGGCGAGCAGCCCCTCCAGCAGGACCCCGGCCTCCCGCTCGAACCCGGCCTCGGCCAGGCCCACCACGGCCAGCGCCGTCTCCTGCACCCGGACCGCGCCGCTGCGGTGACCCAGCGGGTTGAAGCGCGGCGACTTGGCACTGAGCGTGCGTAGGCCCCACCCGCACTCCAGCTCGGGGGCGATCAGCCGGTGCGCCAGCAGCCTGGTCTGTTCCCGGTCGAGCAGCCCGGGCAGCGCGGCGCCCTCGGCCGAGAGCCCGAGATCGAGGAGGTGGACCAGGGAGGCGGCCACCGCGGTCAGCGGCCGCCCGTCGGCGGTCAGCGCGGCGGCGGGCCGACCGCCCGAGAGGTCGTCCACCCAGAACCGCTCGCGGAACCGGCTGCGCAGGCCCTCGGCCCAGTCCCGCCAGGCTGCGGCGCCCGGCCGACCGAAGGCCTCCAGCAGCTCGGCCCCGTGCAGGGCGGCCCGGTGGGCCTGGGCCTGGACCTCGCAGCGGGCCGTGGCGGGCTGCCCGGTGCGGTCGTCGGACTGCCGGCCCAGGTCGGTGACGAAGCCGTCGATCAGGCCGTTCTCGGTGGTGACCCGCAGCGCCGTCAGGGCCCGTTCGGCGGCCGGCAGCAGCTCCGCCACCTCCTGCCGGGGCATCCCCCAGCGCCAGGCCTCGGCCAGCACCGTGACGAAGAGCAGGGTGGCCTCGGTGGCGGTGCAGGAGGGCGGCAGCTCCGGGCCCGCGTGGCGCAGCGGTCCCGGGATGATCCCCTCCCCCTTGCCGGGGCCGCTCGACGTGGTCTGCTGCCGGCGGGCCAGCGCCCGCAGCGTGCCGGCGGCCGGCCTGGTGCCCAGCGGCAGGGTGAACCGGGCCGCCCAGAGCGCGTCGGCCGGGGCGAGGCCGAACCGCCAGGGTGCGCCGGAGGCCGTGTAGAGGTCGGTCGGGCGGTCGGGGTCGGCCAGCAGCAGGCTGTCGAGGGCGTCCAGCGAGCGGGTCAGCAGCAACTCGGCACGGGCGTCGTCGCACCGGACCGTCGCGTCGGTCCACGGTGCCGGCACACCGGCGCCGCGGCCGATCGGCGGCCGGGCGGTGACAGCGGCCGCGGACTCCAGTTCGACCCGCAGCTCCACCGACCAGCGGGCGCCGGGCTGCACTTCGAGGTCCCAGCGGAGCACCCCGGCGCCGGCCAGCACCGCGTGCGGGGAGGGCTTGGCGCTGACGGTGGCGCTGTGGCCCCGACCGAGCCAGCGCAGGCCCGCCGACTGGACCTGGCCCGGGACGTCCGGCGGCCGGGCCCCCGCGGCGATCTCGGCGAGGCCGCCCAGATCGGTGCCGAGCGTGATCTCCAGCGGCAGCCGGGCCGGGCGGGCGCCGGCGTTGCGCACCGTGATCGTCTCGGTGCCGTCGGCGTGACGCAGCCGCTCCACGGTGATCGCCGGGTCCGGATCCAGCTCGCCGGGCACCCGGACCGCACCGACGAACCGGGCCCGGGCGGCCGAGGTGAGGTCGCCCTGCAGCGCGAGCGGCTCGATCCCGCCGAGCCGCAGCTCCATCCGGCTGAGCGCCCGGACGCCGGCGCGGAAGAAACCGTGCAGCCCGGAGCCGCGCAGCTGACCGTCGGTGCCGGAGGCGGCCATCGCGGGGGCGCTGACGCAGAGCACGTCCGCATGGGCGACGGCCGGCAGCCGACGGGCCGGGGCCGGCGGGCGGGTGGGGCCGCCGGGAGTCGGCTCGGGCCGCCCGGGAGCGGTCCGGGAGCCGCCGACCGTCTCGGGCGGCAGCGCGGTCTGGGCTGGCCTGGGGGCCGTCACCGGGCACTCCTCTGGTCGACCGGCCGGGCGGGCCCGCAGGCCGCGACCGCCGTGGTTGGTCTCTGTCTCACGCGCACCGGACCGGTCGGTGCCGTACGCACCCTGGGTCTGGTCCGGTCCCACCGGCCTGCCGCGCCCCCATGGACGGCGCCACCATCCGCGACGGGCTCGGCGGCGCCCCTCTGAGTGAACGCGACGCCCGGGGCACAGGTCACGCCCCGTCGCACGGTCGAGCCGGCCCGGCAGACGCCCCGCTGTCCCGGTCACAGCCACCGGTGCGGACCGCGCGGCGGACGGGGGAACCGGCCGAACGGCCGTGGTCGGACGGCGCCGCTGCCGCTCACTCGGCGTCAGGATACGGTGCCGAGGTGGCACCGCCCTCACCGGGAAGTGCATAGGACGGTGCCGGTGGGCGCCCGGGCGCGGCTCGGGAGGCGTCGCCGGCACCGGCGGTTCCGGAACCCCGCGCGCACCCGCCGCACCGAGCACAGCCGAAGGAGTCTCATGTCCGTCGTGATCCGACAGCCGGGCGCCGTCCTGACCGACCACCTCTTCCAGGTGCCGCTGGATCACACGGCGCCGAACGGCGAGCAGATCGAGGTCTACGCCCGCGAGGTGGTCGCGGCCGGCAAGGAGCGCGCCGAGCTGCCCTGGCTGCTCTTCCTGCAGGGCGGCCCGGGCGGCAAGTCCCCCCGGCCGCTGGGCCGCGACAGCTGGCTGGACCGGGCGTTGGACGACTACCGGGTGCTGCTGCTCGACCAGCGCGGCACCGGGCGCTCGACCCCGGCGACCCGGCAGACCCTGCCGCTGCGCGGCAGCGCGGCCGAACAGGCCGAGTACCTGTCCTTCTTCCGGGCCGACTCGATCGTCCGCGACGCCGAGCTGATCAGGCGCCAGCTGCTGGGCGAGCAGGGCCAGTGGAGCCTGCTCGGGCAGAGCTTCGGCGGTTTCTGCACCCTGACCTACCTGTCGCTCGCCCCCGAGGGGCTGCGCGAGGCCCTGGTCACCGGTGGCCTGGCCGGCCTGCGCAGCAGCGCCGCGGACGTCTACCGCGCCGCCTACCCGCGGGTGTCCCGGAAGAACGCCGGGCACTACGCGCGCTACCCGCAGGACGTGGAGGCGGTGCGCCGGATCGTCGAGCACCTGGCCGCTTCGCCCGCCGAACTGCCCGGCGGCGGGCTGCTGACCGTGCCCGCCTTCCAGTCGCTCGGCATGCTGCTCGGCGCCGGTGGCGGCTCCGACACGCTCCACTACCTGCTGGAGGACGCCTGGGTGCGGGGCAGTGCCGGGCTGGAGCTGTCCGACAGCTTCCTGGCCGGCGCCCAGGCGAAGCTCTCCTTCGCCGACGGGCCGCTCTACGCGGTGCTGCACGAGTCCATCTACGGGCAGCGGTCGGTGGACCCGGGGTCGACCGGCTGGGCGGCGCAGCGGGTGCTCGCCGAATTCCCCGAGTACGACGCGGCACGGGCGCTGGAGGAGGGCACCCCGGTGCGCTTCACCGGGGAGATGATCTACCCCTGGATGTTCGAGACCGACCCGGCGCTGCGCCCGCTGCAGGAGACGGCGCACCTGCTGGCCGAGCGCACGGACTGGCCCGACCTCTACGCGCCCGCGGTGCTGGCGGGCAACCAGGTCCCGGTGGTCGCCGCCGTCTACCACGACGACATGTACGTCGACACCGCCGACTCGCTGGCGACCGCCGACGCGGTGCGCGGACTGCGGACCTGGGTGACCAACGAGTGGGAGCACGACGGCCTGCGGGTCAGCGGGGGCAAGGTGCTGGACCGGCTGATCCGGATGGTCCGCGGGCAGCTGTAGCGGTCGGCACCGCCACGGCCCACGCAGGCTCGGCGGCTGCTCGGCGCGCCGGGCCGCTCGGCACGACCGCGCACGACCGGCGACGGACCGCGGCCGGGCGCCGCAGGGCCGGCGC